>JALFHA010000056.1 GCA_022776785.1 Clostridiales bacterium
TCCCCCACCATACATGCCCATGACGCCACCGGTGTAGAACAGAAGCTGATTGAGGACAAGGCGCGGTTTGAACGGATGATGCGCGACATGCGGCTGCGCGATGAGGTGGAGGTGTATGCCTGATGGAAATGAGTGGGCACATTTACAGGTGCTCAGGAGGCGAGACGTTTGACAGCATCGCCCTGCGCGTGTACGGCGATGAGAAATACGCGGCGGAGCTGATGTGCGCAAACCCGGAGATGGTGGACGTCGCCGTATTCTGCGGCGGCGAGGAGCTGGGGCTGCCGGTCGTCTATGTGCCTAGAGCGGCTGAAACCGGGGGACACGCGCCTGCCTCGGCACCGTGGAAGGAGTGACGCGCTGTGGGCGTGATCGGGAGATGGGGCGGATACACGTTTGAGGTGTCGCCGGGCGTGATTCGCAGCTTCAGCGACCTGAGCATCAAGGGGAGCAGCGAGACGGAGGAGAAGGAGAGCGGCGGCGAAAAATATGTGGCCCGCAAGAGCGGAAAGCCCTCTGAGGTGAGCCTGACCGTGCAGCTGCACGCGATGCTGGGCTGCAATGTGCGCGCGGAGGCGATGGGCTTTGTGGAGGACGCGACAAACGGAAAGCGCGATTACTTCTATGTGGGCAGCGGAAAGCTGTTCGTGCCGAGCATGATGCTGACGGAGGCCAGCGTCTCAAAGGTGGTGATGAGCCCGGACGGGACGTGGCTGAGCGCCGATGTGAAGCTGACGCTCAGGCAATGCGAGAAGCGCGTGGCCGATGTGCCGCAGCAGAGCTATGACGACGGAGGCGGCTCGGGCTCCTCCGGGAGCAAAAAGGCTACAACCAAAACGACCGTACCGGCGACGGCGCTTGCAGATGAGGTTTCACAGGTTCTGAACGTCTCAAAGTCGATCAGAGAAGCCAATAAAGCAAACAGCTCGTCGAGCAGCAAATCCGCCAGCTCAGCCAGCGCGGTGGCGTCAGCCAAAAAGACGACGGACACGGCGAAAACGGCGAGTGCAGCGTCAAAGCAGACGTCGAACACATCGGCGCCGAGAAGCCAGACGGTCAAGAACAGCGACAAGATATCCGCGATGTAACAGGGGGATGAAGGCATGGCGCTATATCAAATCAACAACATCCCTTCGCCCATTGAATTTGAGTGTGAGGGGAGCTTGCTTCGCCGGACGCTTCAGAACTGCAAAAACCTGCTGATGACGAGGATGGGCGAGGTGCCCTACGACCGGTACCGCGGATTTGACCCGGCGCTGCTTCACCTGCCGGTCACGAAGCTGCGCGACGAGCTGATGCCGGAGCTTGACCGCCTGATGCTCTGGGAGCCGGACGCCGAGGTGGTGGAGGCGACGGCGGAGATTGACGCAAACGGCGAGACGGTCATCACGATGACGGTTGAAATCAACCTGAAGGAATAAGGAGGCGGCAGGCGGATGGATGCAAGCGAAACGCACTACCTGACATACGACCCGGATGAGATCATGACCGAGATGCAGTATGCCTACATCGAGGCTGGCGGTGACGTGATCTACCCCGGAGATGAGAAGGACATGCTGCTGCGCGCCGTGCAGAGCGTGCTGGTGCAGGCCTTCGCGGGCGTTGATACGGCGCTGCGGATGGCGACGCTGCGCTACGCCGTGGGGGATTACCTCGACCTGTACGGCGAGAAGCGCGGCTGCACGCGGATACAGGCGGCAAAGGCGGGCGCGGAGATTGAGGTGATCTTCCGGGCGTCGGGCACGGCAAAGGTGATCCCCGCGGGCACGGCGGTGACGGCGGACGGCGCGGTGATGTACCTGACCGATGAGGAGATTGTGCAGACGGGCGAGGAGCAGACGGCGCGCGTGCGCGTGACGGCGCAGCAGGCGGGCAGCGCGGGCAACGCCCTGACCGCGGGGCGGCAGATGCAGTTCGTCAGCCCTCAGTACGCTGTGACGGACGTGCGCTGCACGGCGGACGCCAGCGGCGGGCAGGAGGCGGAGGACGACGAGAGCTACCGGGAGCGCATACGCAAATACGGGCTTGCCAGCGTGACGACAGGGCCGAGCGCGGCCTACGAGAGCGCGGCGATGAACGTGAGCGGCGAAATCATCGACGCGCGGGCG
Organism: Clostridiales bacterium; assembly: GCA_022776785.1. GTDB lineage: Bacteria > Bacillota > Clostridia > Christensenellales > Aristaeellaceae > Ventricola. The sequence continues at coordinate 2,109 of JALFHA010000056.1, forward strand.
ATCAACCTCGGCGCAGGGCGCGTCGGCGTGGCGCTGCTTGCGGACGACGGCGCGGACATGCAGGCGCTTGCGGCGCGGGTGGAGGCGGCGCTCAGCGACAGGAGCGTTCGCCCGCTGACGGACGAGGTGCAGGTATTTGAGGCGGAGGCGGTTGACTACGCCGTGGAGGTGCAGTGCAGCGCGGAGGGCGGGCTTGACGCGGAGCTTAAGCGCGTGGCGCAGAGCTGGAGGACGTGGCAGGACGGGAAGATCGGCCGCGCGTTCAACCCGGATCGCCTGATGGCCGAGCTGTATCAGGCGGGGGCAAGCCGCGTGATCTGGGAGGATGCAAGCACCTTTAACGGCGGCGCGCTTGCGTACACCGAGATCGGCGCGACGCAGCGATGCAGGGGAACGGTCAGCCTGACGGTTAAGAGGAGGGAGGACACGGATGGTTGAGCCTGAGCTTAAGCGGCTGTTTCCGCGCTTTATCCTGCGCGACAGGAACGGCCTGGCGATGGCAAAGGCCCTGATGCGCGGCCTTGACATCTTTGTGAGGACGGCGGAGGCCGGGATTGCCTGCGTGCTTGACGAGGAGGCCATGCCGCCGTGGCGGCTTGACGAGATGGCCCGCGAGCTCAACTGCCTCTATGACGCGGATGCGGACGTCGAGGCCCGGCGCGCATGGATACGCAGCGCGCTGACGATGACGCGCATATACGGCACGGCGCAGGCGCTGAGCGCCTACTTAAGCGGATACTTTGACGAGGTGAGCGTCGAGGAAGGCCGGGAATACGGCGCAGAGCCCTACCACTTTCGGGTGATTGTGGAGGGGGAATGGACGCAGAGCAAGGAGGCGTGGGCGCGCAGGGCCATTGAGACGGCCAAAAACGTGCGCAGCGTGCTGGACGGCCTGCGCATCGGCTGCAAATGCCGCATCGCCATCATGGCGGACGGGCAGACGCTGGCGAGATTCCCCTACCGGATGACCGGAGAGGCGCAGCGCGCGGGAGAGTGGCCGCAGGCCTGCGTGCGGGGCGAGCTGAGCGCGCTTAAGGCGGCGCTGCTTGCGCAGGGGGAGGCATGGCCGTTTGACTA
>JALFHA010000167.1 GCA_022776785.1 Clostridiales bacterium
CCGGTATCGCTTCAGGGGCTGGTGAGCAGCGCGTGCGGCGTGTCCATGCGCGCGTGCCTGCGCGACGGGCTTTTGCAGACGCAGGCTGTCTTTGAGCAGGCGCCGGAGCTGGCGATTGAGGTCGGCGCGGCGACGCGCAGCCGCTCGGGCGAGGACGTGGCGGGGGACAGCTACATCTCCCGCGCGCTGCCCGGCGGGCGGCATGTGCTGGCGCTCTCGGACGGCATGGGCAGCGGCGTGAGCGCGCTGGAGGAGAGCCACGCCGCGCTGCGCCTGATGGTGGAGAGCCTTCGGGCGGGCTACACCCGCGCGCAGGCGCTCGACGTGGTGAACGCGCTGATGCTCATGTGCACGGGGCGGGAGATGTACGCGACGATGGACCTGTGCGTATGCGACCTGCACACGGGCGAGACGGCGTTTGAAAAGCTGGGCGCTTGCGCCTCCTATGTGGTGCGCAGCGGCGAGGTGCGCGCCATCGGCGCGGACACGCTGCCCGTGGGCGTGCTGCCGGACGTCGAGGCCCGCTCCCTGCGCATGACGCTGCGCCCCGGCGACGTGGTGGTGATGCTCACCGACGGCGTGGCGGATGCCTATCCCGGCGGCGAGAGCGCACTGCGAGAGGCGCTGGCGAAGCTCGTGTGGCTGCATCCGCAGGCGGTCGGGGAGCGGCTCATCGCCAGCGCGCTGGGCGAGGGCGAGGCGAAGGACGACATGGCCGTGCTCTGCGCGCGCATCGGAAAGAACAGGATTGAATAGCTGTCGGGCATAAGGCGGGCGCAGCTTCAGCGGGCCCGCCTTTCCAGTTCGTTAAAAATTTGCCGCGGCCTGACTGGAGCAGCTTGAAAAATAATATGATTTATGGTATAAATTGGTGGATGAACGGAGGCGGTGGATTCACACAAAGGCAGAAAAAATGAGGGGAGCATGTGCGATGGAGTTCTACCAGATCAAATACTTTACTGTGGTTGCCAGAACGCTCAGCTTTCAGCTCTCAGCCAACGAGCTGTATGTGACGAGGCAGGCTGTGAGCAAAGCCGTTTCGCAGCTGGAGGAGGAGCTGGGATACGCTTTGTTTATCCGGGCAAAATCGGGGCTGAACCTTTCCCCGCACGGGACCTTGTTTATCAAGCGAGCATATGAGCTCGTTGAGCAATTTGAGCGGCTGCAGGGTGATATGCAAAGCTACCGGGCGGAAGGGATTGTCGAGGTGAGGTTCAGCTTTGCTCATACGACTTTTCCGCTCCTGTGCGATCCGATATCCAGGTTTCAGCAGGAGTATGCCGATCAGATGGATATGGAGGTGCGGGGCGTATCCGAGCAGGAGTGTACCCGCCAGATGCAGGACGGCGATGTGGATTTCTGCCTGTCAACGATACCGATTCCGGAGGCCGTTTCCAACGTCGTGGCGGAATACCCGATCAAGCTGCTGATGTCCCGTGAACACCCGCTGGCGGCAAAGCCGACCATTACACTGGCGGATCTGCAGAATCAGACGTTTATCGCATACCGCTCTGGAACGGATACGCCGCTCTATATTCCCGAATTCATCCAGACGATGCCCTCCTGCAGATGTCTCAAGAGCGACGACCTGCTCTATATCTTCCGCTGTGTCCGGGAGAAGGCATATCTCCTGATGTCCGTAGAGGAGAATGTGGGCAATATGATCGAAGGGACGATTCACAGGACGTTCCCGGGGGCAGGCTCATGGAAATGGTATCTTTCCATATCGCGCAAGGCTGCGGGAAACCCGAAGAAGAGAAAGCTGTATGAGGAGCTGAATCGTTTTCTGCTGAACAATATGCAACAGGAGGTTGCGCGGGGGTAAAAGATGATTGCTTGCCAAAGGCTGCGCGGGCAGGGTATAATACAGGCAGACGGAACGTTTGATTTTTATCAAACGATTATGCGAAAGCAGAAGGAGGCCAATTATGAGCAAGAGTCTTTCCCGACGCAGCTTCCTCAAGGGCGCAGCCGCCAGTGCACTGGGCGTTGCCGCAGCGGGCACATTGGGTGTTGCCGCAGCAGAAGAAGTGAAGAACGCGAAGGCGATCAATGAGCCGGACAGCTGGGATTATGAGTCCGACGTGATCGTCATTGGTACCGGAACGTCCTGCTACGGGGCCATCAAGCTGGCGGATTCCGGCCTGTCGGTCATCGCTATTGAGGCGTATGCGACCGCGGGCGGCACCACCGGCATTTCCGGCGGTATGCAGTGGCTGCCGAACACGCATTTCTCCCGTGAATTCGGCGATACCCGGGAAAAGTCCCTGGCGTATGTGAAGAGCATGAGGAAGACCTCTGGAATCACGGATGCGCAGTGTGAGGCGTTTGTGGATAACGCGGGGCCGATGCTTGACTACATTACCCCGATTCTGGAGGGCACGAGTGCGGGCGTCAAGGCGACGCAGACGGCCGGGTTCGGTGATTTCTATGCGCACTGGGAGGGCGGCCTGACAGAGGGCAGGACTGTCGATTTCCGCAGACCCGGCGATTTCTTTGGTGCCGCGAACTGGCGCAAGGCCTATCTGGAGGCACAGGAGAAGCTCGGTGTGCAGTTCAGCCTCAAGACAACGGCGACGAAGTTCGTATATCGCGTCGGTGCCGACGGTGTGCCGGAGATTCTGGGCGTTATTGCTGAGCGCGATGGCAAGGAGGTCTCCTTCAAGGCGAGAAAGGGCGTCATTCTGGCGACTGGCGGCTTTGACTGGGATCAGGACCTGTGCAACACGTTCCTGGCAACCCCGACTGAGTATGCCTGCTCTCTCAATACCCTGACGGGCAAGGGCCTGCGCATGGTGATGTCCGTGGGCGCTGATCTGAGCAATATGACGGAAACCTTCGGCCACCTGACCTACAAGGTGAAGGCAGAGGAGCAGAAGAAGAAGGGCGTTCCGTGCAACATCATGTATGAGCGCATGATGCCGCGTCAGATCATCGTCAACAGCAAGGGACGCCGCTTCATCAACGAATCCTCCGACTATGATTCCTCCTGGCGCGCAATGGCGGGCTATAAGAGCTACGGCGATCATGATCTGGAGAATGTCCCGGCGTGGGTGATCATGGACCGCACCCATGTTGACAAATACGGCTTCAAGGTTTCCGCTTACATCGGCGACGTCGATGAGCGCGGTGTGCCGCCGTATTTCTACGAGGCGCCGACGCTGCGTGAGCTTGCGGAGAAGATCGGCGTCGATCCTGACGGACTGGAGGACGAGGTTGCCAAGTTCAACGGTTACTGCGAGAAGATGGTTGATCCGGACTTCCACCGCGGTGAAAACCCGTTTGAGTGGCACTTCTTCTCCGACAGCTCCGCGCCCGAGGGACCGG
>JALFHA010000381.1 GCA_022776785.1 Clostridiales bacterium
TGTGGTTTCCAATCTCCGCCTGCCTGTTTCCCGCACAGCGGGCGGCAGGCTGCGATTCCAAACCTGCTTGAGGGATTTCATCCCTCAAACTCCCTTCTTCGCTTCGCGCTTATATTCGAGCTTTTAAGTGCAAGACAGTATTAGGTACAAAGTACGCCTTTTGGCGCAAAATCTCATCCAAAATCACTGAAATTCCGCATAAACCGCGAAAAAACACGAACATTACCTAAAATAATTCAGAAAAAGGTTTGAAATTTCATTGAAAAGCAGGCCCACTCTTGCTATACTAGGGTGGATTTCATCTGATTTTGCGGCCTTCTGCGCACGCGCGGGGCCGATGGAGGGATTGTTTTTATGCCGAAGGTTGCGCTCATCATGGGCTCCAAGAGCGACGCCCCCTCGCTGGCGGGCTGCGTCAAAATCCTCCGCTCGTTTGGCGTGGAGGTCGAGGTGCACGTCGCCAGCGCGCACAGAACCCCGGAAAAGGTCGCCGCGTTTGCCAACCATGCCCGGGAGAACGGCTTTGAGGTCATCATCGCGGCCGCGGGCAAGGCGGCGCATCTGGCGGGCGTCATCGCCGGGCATACGACGCTGCCGGTCATCGGCATTCCGGTCAAGTCCTCGCTGATGGACGGGCTGGACTCGCTGCTCTCCACGGTGCAGATGCCCAGCGGTATCCCGGTGGCGACGGTCGCCGTCGGCGGCGGGGACAATGCGGCCTATCTGGCGGCGCAGATGCTCGCCCTCAAATACCCGGAGCTGGCGCAGAAGCTCGACGCGCATCGCCGCGAAATGGCCGAGGCCATCGAGGCAGATGACCGCGCCATCGGGGAGACGCTGTAACATATAAAAGGGAGAACGTCATGACGGATATCAAGGAACAGGGCGACCGCATGGAGGAAGCCTGCGGCGTATTCGGCATTTACGCCAAGGACGGCGACATCCGCGCGGCGGAGGCCGCATATTACGGGCTGTTTGCGCTCCAGCACCGTGGTCAGGAGAGCGCGGGCATCGCCGTGGCGGACGGCAAGACCATCCGCCAGTACCGCAACCTCGGCCTCGTGCCGGAGGTTTTTGACGAAGAGATCCTGCACGGGCTGACCGGCCAGATCGCCATCGGCCATGTGCGCTACTCCACCTTCGGCGGCAAGGACGTCATCAACGCGCAGCCCGTCGTCGCGCGCTGTAAGATGGGTATGCTCGCCCTCGCTCACAACGGCAATCTCGTCAACGCCGACGCGCTGCGCAGCGAGATGGAGGACTGCGGCGCCATCTTTCAGACGACGGTGGATACCGAGGTCATCCTCAATCTCATCGCGCGCGAGAGCAGCAAGGGCCTGCTGGAGGCCATCAAGTCCATGATGCGCGTGGTGCGCGGCAGCTACGCCCTCGTGCTGCTGGCGAAGGACAGGGTTATCGGCATCCGCGATCCCTACGGCATCCGCCCGCTCTGCCTCGGCCGCGTGGGCGACAGCTTCGTGCTCGCCAGCGAGAGCTGCGCGCTCGACGCCGTTGGCGCGGAGTTCGTGCGCGACGTGCGCCCCGGCGAGATCGTCACCATCGACGCGGAGGGCATCAGCAGCACGTTCGTGCCCAGCCCGCTGGGCAGCAGGCTTTGCCTGTTTGAGTTCGTGTACTTCGCCCGGCCCGACTCGGTCATCGACGGCATCAACGTCTACCAGTCCCGCGTGGAGGCTGGAAGGCGGCTCGCGATGGGCGACGACGTGAAGGCCGATATGGTCATCGGTGTGCCGGACAGCGCCCTCGCCGCCGCGATGGGCTACGCCGAGCAGAGCGGCATCCCCTACGGCGACGGACTGGCGAAGAACCGCTACGTCGGCCGCACGTTCATCCAGCCCGAGCAGGGAATGCGCGAGCTGGGCGTGCGCACCAAGCTCAACGCGCTCACCCGCAACGTCAAGGGCAAGCGCCTCGTGCTGGTGGATGACTCCATCGTCCGCGGCACGACCAGCCGCAAGATCGTCGAGATGCTTCGCACTGCGGGCGCGAAAGAGGTGCACATGCGCATCTCCTCCCCGGCGGTGCTGCACCCCTGCTACTTCGGCATCGATACCGCAACCAGCGAGGAGCTGATCGGTCACGGCCATAGCGTGGAGGAAATCTGCCGCTTCATCGGCGCGGACAGCCTCAGGTATCTGTCGCTTGACGACCTGCTCAAGACCGTGGCCGGCTCGGGCTGCCAGTTCTGCACGGGCTGCTTCGATGGCCGCTATCCGATTGACCCCCAGACCGGGGAAATGATTGCGCAGGACTGACTTGCAAAGCCTGAGTGAAGGGCGCGAAGCGAAGAAGGGTCAAGGGATGAAATCCCTTGCGGGGTTTGGGGCAGAGCCCCAAGCAGGTTTGGGCAGCAGCCCAACGTATTCCCAATATTCCCCGCAAATAAGCAGTTTCAGAGCAGGATGCGAAGCATCCTACGATTGAAACGGGGCTGAATCTGCAAAGCGGATATATCGATAAACGTAAGTTAACCCAATGTAGTTTCTGTCACACCGACCCACGGAGGGATAACATGATAACATACAAGGACGCAGGCGTGGATGTGGAGCGCGGCTATGAGGCCGTGCGCAGAATGAAGCAGCATGTGGCGACGACGTTCAATGAGAACGTGCTCGGCGGCCTCGGCTCCTTCGGCGGCTTTTACTCCATCGAGAACGAGGGGCTGGAGAAGCCCGTCCTCGTGGCGGGCACGGACGGCGTGGGCACCAAGCTCAAGCTCGCCTTCCTGATGGACAAGCACGATACCGTGGGCATCGACTGCGTGGCGATGTGCGTCAACGACGTGGTCTGCCAGGGCGCCAAGCCGCTGCTCTTCCTCGACTATGTGGCGACCGGCTACCTCGACCCGCAGAAGGTGGAGCAGATCGTCGCGGGCGTGGCCGAGGGCTGCCGTCAGGCGGGCTGCGCGCTCATCGGCGGCGAGACCGCCGAAATGCCCGACTTCTACCCGGCGGGTGAGTACGATCTCGCGGGCTTCACCGTGGGCATCGTGGACAGGGACAAGTCCATCTCCGGCGCGGCCGTCGCGGAGGGCGACGTGCTCGTGGGCATCGCCTCCTCCGGCGTGCACTCCAACGGCTATTCGCTCGTGCGCAGGCTCGTGCTCACCGAGGGCCGCGACCTGAGCGCCCCCGTCGATGCGCTCGGCGGCAGGAGCTGGGGTGAGACGCTGCTCACGCCGACGAAGATCTACGTCAAGTCCGCGCTGGCGGCGTGCAGGGCGGCAAACGTCCACGGCATCGCGCACATCACCGGCGGCGGCTTCATCGAGAACATCCCGCGCATCCTGCCCGACGGCCTGAGCGCGGAGATTGAGCGCGGCGCGTGGCCTGTGCTGCCCGTCTTTGATGAGCTGCGCAGGCTCGGCGGCTTGGGCGATTCGCAGATGTACAATACCTTCAACATGGGCATCGGCATGGTGTTCGCCGTCGCGGCGGACGAGGCCGACGCGCTCATGGCCTCCCTCGTGGCGAGCGGCGAGCAGGCCTACCGCATCGGCCGCGTGGCGCGCACGGGCGAGAGCGGGGAAAGGCTGGTTCTGCTGTGAGCGTGCGCATCGCGGTGCTCTGCTCCGGCGGGGGCACCAATCTGCAGGCGCTCATCGACGCGCAGGAGGCCGGGCAAATCGACGGCAAAATCGTTCTGGTGCTCTCCAATGCCTCCAAGGCCTACGCGCTCGAGCGCGCGAGGAAGCACGGCATCGAGGATAAGTTCATCAGCAAGAAGCAGCTGGGCAGCGATGTGGCGTTCAATGATGCCATCCTCGCTGAACTGCGCCGCGTGAGGGCGGAGCTGGTCGTGCTGGCGGGCTACCTGCCCATCGTCGGCGAGCAGATCGTCCGCGCGTATGAGCACCGGATCATCAACATCCATCCGGCGCTCATTCCGGCGTTCTGCGGGCCGGGCATGTACGGCCACCATGTGCACGAGGCCGTGCTCGCCTATGGCGCGAAGATCTCCGGCGCGACGACCCACTTCGTCGATGAGCAGGTCGATCACGGCGGCGTCATCATGCAGGAAAGCGTGCCCGTGCTCGAGGACGACACGCCCGATACGCTCGCCGCACGCGTGCTCACCGTCGAGCACCGGATTCTGCCCGAGAGCGTGCGCCTGTTCTGCGCTGGAAAATTAGGAGTAGATGGAAGACGGGTACATGTGCTATAATAATCTGTCTAGCTGTGTACAAGCCTGCGGAGGGCGCGTTTTGTGACGCGTCCTTCCGCGTGTGTTTAGGAGTCTTTCATCATGATGAGAATCTATCATCCTGTCAGGGGTGTGGGCGGCGCGCGGCGCGAGAACAGCTTCGCGATCATCGACGACGCGGGCGTGGAAATCGGGCAGGGCGGACTGGAATTCCGCGTGCTCAAAAAGATGCTGCCCGACAGGCCGCTCGATATTGAAATGAATATGAACGCTCACCCCGTCGCCAGCGATACGCTCTTTGGCGCGCTCAGCGCCCGCGCGGAGAGCATCAAGGACGAGCAGAACGGCCTGCCCGCCCGGCTCTATACGCGCTGCGGCATCGACGATGCGGAGCGGCACGAGTACTTCACCCGCATGGGCTTTGACGACTTCGACGGCGAGGAGCTCTTCGTGCTGCCCGTGCCGCAGGATATGTCCGCCCGGCGGCGCAATTACAGCCCTGTGGGCTGCAAGAGCATCGACGTCGATCTGCGCACGCGCACCCGGCGCGAGGAGTTCCTCATGGAGCTCAAGGAGTATGGCTGTGTGGAGCACGCCAGCGAGTGGCTGGAGGAGCGGATGCGCAGCCCCGTGTTCATGGCGCGCGCCATGTACTACGGCAGCGATTTTGTGGGCGAAATTCTGGTGCACGGCCAGCAGACCGAGGCGGTGCTGGAAATGGTGCTCACGGAGCCCAAGTGGCGCGGGCGTGGCGTGGCCAGCGCGCTGATTGACGAGGCGCTGGCGATGCTCTCCCAGCAGGGCGTGCCGCACCTCATCGGCAGGTGCGTGCGCCGCAACCAGAGCGCCGTGAAGATGTTCCGGCGCAGCGGGTTTGACTGGGTGAGAACCGAGTGCTACCTGCTGGGCAGGGACATGTAAAGCCTGGGCACAGGCGCGAAGCGATGAAGGGTCAAGGGGCAATGCCCCTTGCGGGGTTTGGGGCGGCGCCCCAAGAGGATAAGCGGTTGCGGGCGCGTCCCGCGGAAAGGAATCAGATAACCATGATTAAGCGTGCGATTCTCAGCGTATCGGACAAGACCGGCGTGGTCGAGCTCGCCCGCCGCCTCGCGGACAAGGGCGTGACCCTGCTCTCCACCGGCGGCACGATGACGGCCATCGCGCAGGCGGGGAGTCCCGTGACCGGCGTCAGCGATGTGACCGGCTTCCCGGAGTGCCTCGACGGCCGCGTCAAGACGCTGCACCCGATGATTCACGCGGGGCTGCTGGCCGTGCGCGGCAATGCCGAGCACATGAAGCAGCTCGAGGAGCTGGGCGTTACGCCCATCGACATGGTGGTCATCAACCTCTATCCCTTCCGCCAGACCATCGAAAAGCCCGGCGTCACCTTTGAGGACGCCATCGAGAATATCGACATCGGCGGCCCGACGATGCTGCGCGCCGCCGCCAAGAACGCGCAGGACGTGGTTGTGGTGATCGACCCCGCGGATTACGATTTGGTGATGGACGAATTCGAGACGACCGGCGACGTGAGCCTCAAGACCAAGCGCTACCTGCAATATAAGGTCTTTGAGCACACGGCGCAGTACGACTGCATGATTCAGCAGTACCTGCGCGGCCAGCTCGAGGACAGCGAGAAGTTCGAATTCCCGCAGAACCTGACCGTCACCTTCGAAAAGGTGCAGGAGATGCGCTACGGCGAGAACCCGCACCAGAAGGCCGCGTTCTACCGCGATCTGGGCGACATCGCGGGCACGCTCCCGGCGGCGAAGCAGCTGCACGGCAAGGAGCTCTCCTACAACAACATCAACGACACCAACGGTGCGCTCGAGCTGCTGCGCGAGTTCGACACCACGGCGGTGGTCGCCGTCAAGCACGGCAATCCCTGCGGCGTGGGCGTAGCGGATGAGGTCAGCGAGGCGTACCGTCTGGCCTACGAGGCCGACCCGGTGAGCGTGTTCGGCGGCATCGTCGTCACCAACGCGCCGGTGGACGCGGCGACGGCCGAGCAGATGAGCAAGATCTTCCTGGAGATCATCGTCGCGCCGAAGTTCACCGACGAGGCGCTGGCGATTCTCACGAAGAAGAAGAACCTGCGCCTGCTGGAGCTCGACACCACCATCCGCGCCTACCCCAAGGGCGAGCGCGTGATGCGCAAGGTCGCCGGCGGCCTGCTCGTGCAGGAGATCGACGACAAGCTGCTGCCCGAGGACGGCGAGCTGCGCGTTGTGACCGAGAAGGCCCCGACGGCGGAGCAGATGAAGGATTTGCTGCTGGCGTGGAAGATCGTTAAGCACGCCAAGTCCAACGGCATCGCCATCGCGCGGGACAACCAGAGCCTGGGCATCGGGCCGGGGCAGGTCAACCGCATCTGGAGCACGCAGATGGCCATCGAGCGCAGCGGCGAGCGCGTCAAGGGCGCGGCGCTGGCGAGCGATGCCTTCTTCCCGTTCGACGACTGCGTGAAGGCCTGCGCTGAGGCGGGCATCGCCTGCATCATCCAGCCGGGCGGCAGCGTCCGCGATCAGGATTCGATTGATGCCTGCAACAAGTACGGCATTGCGATGGTCTTTACCGGCATGAGGCATTTTAAGCACTGATTGGCAATCATGGAGCACGCGCTCCGCGGGCCAGAGCGGGTGGAGGGGGGATTTCGATTTCCCCCCTCCACCCCTCTGGACTCCCCCCACCCCCTTGAAACGACCGGGGCTGCGGCCCCTGGACCCTGGGGTGGGTGTGGTGCTTTGCGGGGAGAAGCGTGCTCTTTTTTGGGAAGCAACCTAAGCGACAGAAATCTGTTTGTATTGAAGGAGGGTTCCTGATGAAGGTTCTGGTCATTGGCGGCGGCGGCCGTGAGCACGCCGTCTGCAAAAAGCTGGTTGAGTCCCCGCTGGTCGACGCGCTGCTGTGCGCGCCGGGCAATGCGGGTATCGCGCAGGTTGCGGCCTGCGTGCCGGAGGTCAAGGCGACGGACGTGCCGGGCATCGTCGCGCTGGCCAAGCGCGAGGGCGTGGATTTCGTCTGCGTCACGCCGGACGATCCGCTGGCGCTGGGCTGCGTGGACGCGCTGGAGGCCGAGGGCATCCCCACGTTCGGGCCACGCGCCTGCGCCGCGCAGATGGAGGCCAGCAAGATCTTCTCCAAAAACCTGATGAAGAAATACGGCATCCCGACCGCGAAAAGCGAAGTCTTTGACGATGCGGACGCGGCGCTGGCGTATCTTGACACGCAGAGCGCGCCCATCGTCGTCAAGGCGGACGGGCTGGCGCTGGGCAAGGGCGTCATCGTCGCGCAGACCATCGACGAGGCGAAGCAGGCCGTCGTGGACATGATGCGCGGCGGGCGCTTCGGCAGGAGCGGCGCGCGCGTGCTCATCGAGGAATGCATGGTCGGCCGCGAGGTGACGGTGCTGTGCTTTACGGACGGCAGGGTTATCGTGCCCATGCCCGCCAGCCAGGATCACAAGCGCGTGTTCGACGGCGACAAGGGCCCGAACACCGGCGGCATGGGCGCGTTTGCGCCGAGCCCGCTGTATGCCCCGGACGTGGCGCGCCGCGTCACGGACGAGATTTTGCAGCCGACCCTGCGCGCGATGAACGCCGAAGGGCTCGACTTCCGCGGCGTGCTCTACGTCGGGCTGATGCTCACGGCGGATGGCCCGAAGGTCGTCGAATACAACGCGCGCTTCGGCGACCCGGAGACGCAGGCGGTGCTTCCGCTGCTTATGAGCGACCTGATGGAGATCATGCTCGCCGTGCGTGAGCAGCGCCTTGAGCAGCTCGACATCCGTTGGCGCGGCGGCGCGGCGGCGTGCGTGGTGCTGGCAAGCGGCGGCTATCCGGGCAAGTATGAGGGCGGCAAGGTCATCACGGGCATTGTCAAGGCCGAGGCGCTGGGCGCGACGGTCTACCATGCGGGCACGGCGGTGAAGGACGGCGCGCTGGTGACGGCGGGCGGACGCGTGCTCGGCGTGACGGCGCTGGGCGATACGCTGGCGGACGCGGTGCGCAGCGCGTACATGGCCGCGAAGGAGATTCATTTTGACGGCGCACACATGCGCAGTGATATCGGAAGCCGGGAACTGTAAAAATTACAAATTAAACCCATATAAAAGGGAAAATTTACAAAGCGAGGTTGAAAGCCTCGCTTTGTCATGTTAAAATGAAACCCGGTTTGGAAAAGATAGAGCAGACAGGCTCTTTGCTTTGCTTCGTATTATACTGCTCTGTGTTAATACTGTCTTGCACTTAAAAGCTCGAATATA
>JALFHA010000386.1 GCA_022776785.1 Clostridiales bacterium
AAGGGGCTGTATCTGTTTTTGTGGGAGACGTGCGCGTGCATGACGCAGGAGGTGCTTGAGCGCGCCGGGTGCATGGAGAAGGACGACATCTTTGACATCATGTGCGCAGGGCTGCGCGCCAAGGCCACGCTGATGCGCCGGTATCCCGACATCGGCGCGTTTGCCATCAAGGCGTACTATGAGAGGAACCCCGAGGTCGCCCCGGAAATTCAGGCGAGCATCGAGAAGCACGGCTCGTTTGCATCCTACGGCCCGCAGCTCAAGCTCGATCCTGCGCGCTTTGTGCCGGGGCTCGATCTTCAGAAGATGTATCAGGACATGTACTGGGCGTCCGAGGGCTATGTGTGGGAGCTGTCCATGCGCGGCGAGGTGGACGTGGAGAAGTTTGAGACGGAATTTGCGGGGATGATCGACTTCTGGCGGTCGGTCTACCTGAGAAAAGAGGGATGATATGGCGGCGATTGAAACAAACGCCCTGACCAAGCGCTACGGCAAGGCGCGCGGCGTGACGGAGCTGACGCTGCGCGTGGAGGAGGGCGAATTCTTCGGCTTCATCGGCCCGAACGGGGCGGGCAAGAGCACGACCATCCGCACGCTGCTCGGGCTGATCGCGCCGACGGCGGGCAGCGCAAGCGTGCTCGGGCACGATGTGCGCGGTGACAGGCGCGCGCTGCTGCGCGAGGTGGGCTATCTGCCCTCGGAGGCGTCGTTCTATGCGGGGATGCGGGTGCGCGACGTGCTGCGCTTCTCCGCGGGGCTGCGCGGGCAGGACTGCGCCCGCGAGGCGGCGCGCCTGTGTGATGCGCTGGAGCTGGACGTCTCCCGCCGGGTGGATGAGCTGTCGTTTGGCAACCGCAAGAAGGTGGGCATCGTCTGCGCGATGCAGCACAGGCCGCGCCTGCTGATTCTCGATGAGCCGACCAGCGGCCTTGACCCGCTGATGCAGCGGGCGTTCTTCGCGCTGCTGCGCGAGCAGAACGAGCGGGGGACGACGGTGTTCCTCTCCTCGCACATCCTCTCGGAGATTCAGCGCAACTGCACCCGCGCGGCGATCATCCGGGAGGGGCGGCTCATCGCCTGCGGCAGCGTGGAGACGCTCTCCGGCGGCGGCACGCGCCGCGTGACGGTGCGCCCGGCGGTATCGCTTCAGGGGCTGACGGGCGTGCGCGACGTGCAGACGCTGGAGGACGGCGTGAGCTTCCTCTACGGCGGGGAGCTGCGCGCGCTCATCGACGCGCTGCACGGTCAGGCGATTTCTGATCTGACCGTCGCGGAGCCGTCGCTTGAGGAGGTCTTTATGCACTATTACACGGGGGACGATGCGAAGGGAGGCGACACGCGATGACGGTTTTCCGGCATGAGCTGCGGCAGGGGCGCACGGCCCTGACGATCTGGACGGTCGCTATCGGCGCGATGGCGGCGATGTGCGTGGCGCTCTATCCGCAGATGCGCGGCGAGATGGAGACGATGAGCGCCATGTTCGCGGACATGGGCGCATTCACGCAGGCGTTCGGCATGGATAAGCTGGGCATCGGCACGATGCTGGGCTTTTACGCGGTGGAGTGTGGCAGCATCATCGGACTGGGCGGCGCGCTCTATGCGGCGATGGAAGGCGCGGGCGTGCTGGCGAAGGAGGAGCAGGGCGGCACGGCGGAATTCCTGCTCAGCCATCCCGTCTCCCGCGCGCGTGTGCTGACGGAAAAGCTGGCGGCGCTGCTTGCGCGCGTGCTGGTGATGAATGTGCTGCTCTTCGTCTGCTGCTATGGGGCGATGCTCGCCGTCGGGGAGAGCGTTCCCGTGGGCGATCTGGTGCGCCTGCACGTCGCCTACACGCTGGTGCAGGCCGAGCTGGCCTGCGTGTGCTTCGGTCTGTCCGCGTTTGTGACGCGCGGCGCGCAGGGCGCGGGGCTGGGACTCGCCGTGGTGATGTACTTTTTGAACCTCATCGCCAACATCTCGGAGGAGGCCAAGGCGCTCAAATACGTCACGCCGTTCGCCTACGCCGAGGGCGCGGATATCGTCACCAGCGGCGCGCTCGACGGCGGGCTGATCCTGCTGGGGATGGGCTATGCCGCGGTGTGCGTGATTGCTGCGTATGCGTGGTATGGACGCAAGGATATTCGGTAAGGAGTGCCGATGAAAATCTGACGGGCGATAATTGAAGGGGCTGCGGCCCCTTCATGCTTTTGGGGGAGGGGAAAACCGGCTTGTCAGAATCAGCCCCGTTTCAATCGTAGGATGCTTCGCATCCTGCTCTGAAACTGCTTTTTCTTTTGAACAATAAGGGAACATTGGGCTGCCGACCCGGGAAACCCGCATAGTCGCGCCAAAGGCGCTCCTTGCGGTTTCCAG
>JALFHA010000229.1 GCA_022776785.1 Clostridiales bacterium
TTTGTGGTCGAGTCCGAAGCTTTGCAGAAGGACTTACAGAGTAAACCGGCATGATGCCGGTTGCATCACCGACCAAGTGACGTAAGTCCCGTTGCTTTGTGGTTGAGTCCGAAGCTTTGCAGAAGGACTTACAGAGTAAAATAGGAGACCTCCTGCAGCAGAATGAAGATAACTGCTGCAGGGGTCTTTTTGACCTATGGGAGATTGCATCACCATCGGCATTGAAGGAAAAGGGATGGAGAATACAGAGTGGGTCGGAAGTGGGAGCTGATGGGGCGGTGGAAATACCGCAAGAAATGACAGATGCTGTTTTTGATGATTGTGCGAATAACCGTCCGTATTGGCAAAAAGCGCTGTTCTCCACTCGCGTATTGCTGCCCGATATGCTATAATCCAGAAAGAGGATGTCAAGCGGATGACATCGGCGTATATGAAGTACCCAAGCCGTCAGACAACAGTTTTTGAGGAGGAATGGAACATGGCGCGCAGATGTATGTCACAGGCAATCGGGTTTTATCCGGTGCTTTCCGAGCAGGGAATCACATACCCTGAGTCGGGCGGGGTGTCGCTGAGGCTGAGGCTTCCCCCGACCACGCAGGAGGCGCACATTCAAATCATGGATGGCCCGTCGTTTCCGCTGAGCCGTGAGGATGACGGCGTTTTCTGCGGCAGCTTTGACCCCGGGCCCGGCTTTCACTATGCCGACGTCGTGGCGGACGGCGAGGTCATCCTCTCGCCCTATCTGCCCATTGGCTTCGGCGCGTCCCGCCCCATCAATACCCTCGATGTGCCCGCGCCAGACGACGGCTATTATCAGCCCTCCTGCGGGCCGCACGGCGCGGTGACGCGGCACTACTTCCCTTCCTCGGTCACGGGGGAGCTGGAGAGCTGTCTGGTCTATCAGCCGCCGCGGTTCGATCCGCAAAGAGCTTATCCCGTCCTCTACCTGCAGCATGGGCTTGGCGAAAACGAGGCGGGCTGGGTGCATCAGGGCCGGGCGAATTTCATCCTCGACCGGCTCATTCTCAGCGGCGAGGCCGTGCCGATGCTCGTCGTCATGTGCAGCGGCATGGTACAGCTGAACGGCCACTACGATTACCAGATTTTCCCGGAGCTGCTTGTGCGCGACGTCATCCCCTTCATCGAGCGCGCCTATCGCGTCAGCGGTGACAAATGGCACAGGGCGATGGCCGGGCTTTCGATGGGCAGTATGCACACGAGCATGGCTGTACTCAGCCATCCGGAACTGTTCGGCTATGCCGGGCTGTTCAGCGGCTTCATGCGCCACCTGTGGATGGAGGAGCAGCCCCACCTTGCGGCGCTTGACAATCCCGGGCAGTTCGCGCGGGATTACCGCGTATTCTTCCGGGCGATGGGCGATGCAGACCCCTTCCTCCCGCACTTTCTGGCGGATGATGCCCTGATTGAGGAAAAGGGGGTCGGCGCAACCATCACGCGCAGGATGTACAGCGGCGGCCATGGCTGGCAGGTCTGGCGGCAGTGCCTGCGCGACTTCCTGCCCATGCTTTTCAGGGAGGGCTGAGCGATGTTTGAGCGTCTTTCGGGCTCCGTCTGGCGGCATCACGATGAGGCGGGCTCCACGTCATACCTGATCGTTGGCGCGCAGCGCGCGGCGATGGTTGACTGCGGTGCCACGGGGGAGAGGCTGATGCCGGCCATCCGCGAAATCACGCCCCTCCCGGTCGATCTGCTGCTGACCCATGCGCATCCCGACCATTACGCCTCGGCGGCGGAATTTGAGCGCATCTGGCTTCACGAGGCGGATATCCGGGCGCTGCCCGTGCTGGAGGCGGCGTTTTCCGCGCTGGGCGTGCCCCCGCTTGAGAGGGACAGGCTGACGCCCTTCGACGATGGGCGCGTCTTTGAGCTGGGCGGCAGGCAGCTGCTCGCCTGTGCGCTGCCGGGGCATACGCCCGGCTCGACGGTGTTCATCGACGATGCCGACGGCTGCATGTTCACGGGGGATGCCGTCGGCAGCGGCGACATCGTGCTCATGAGCGTTCCGCTGGCGAGCTCGCTCTCCGCCTACCGCGATGCGCTGCGCGCGTTCCTCGACATGACCTGCGCGCGCGCCGGTTACATCTGGCACGCGGGGCATGTCCATCAGGCAGTGCGCCCGACGGGGGAGTACAATCCGCCCTGCCGTGCGCTGTGCGGGGAGATGGCTGCGCTGTGCGACGCTGTGCTCAGCGGCAGCGTCCGGGGGCGCGAGGTCGAGGAACGCTTCGCGCCGCAGGGCAGGGCGCTCCGGGCGACTCTGGGTCGCGCGGGAATCGTGTACTGTGCCGAACAGATATGTTAACCGCTTAACTCGACGTTTGATATGGTCTTCATCACAAATTGCCATATATGGAAGGGTGCATTGAGGGTATTTCCAAATAATTCCAAGATTGCTGAATCAATTTAGGATAAATTTTCCTATTTTTTCATGTCAAACGATTGACATGGACTTTCTCTCGTGCTATACTTGAGTTAATCAATCTGTGAGGCTATCACAGAAATAAAACCGAAAAGGAGAAAGACTATGTTCAAGAAACTGGCTACCCTTTTGCTCGCGCTGGCGATGGTGCTGTCCATGACGGCGGCACTGGCCGAGCAGGAACCCGTCACCATCTCCTTCTACTCCACCCAGGCCGGCGTTGACAACGAGACCGTCGCGCTGCTGGGCAAGTTCATGGAGCA
>JALFHA010000233.1 GCA_022776785.1 Clostridiales bacterium
TTGCTCGTCAGCGTCACGCCGCTCTTCACGTCGATCTGCGCCGTCGCGATATCCTGACCCACCAGCGCATCGAAGATTGCGGTATCCGCAATCAGGTCAGCGCCAAAGCCCGGCGTCTCATTGTTCTCGATGACCTTCACGGAAGCGATCTTGCCTGCGTCATCCACGGCAATGGCGACCTTCATCGCTTGGAAGCCGCTCACCTCGTAGACGGGCGCTTCCTCAGCGGCAGCCTCCTCCTCGGCGGGAATCTCTTCAACGGGAGCAGCTTCCTCGACGGGTGCCACCGCAGCCGCAGCCTGCTTGAGGGCGTCGTTGATAGCGTTGCTCGTCAGCGTCACGCCGCTCTTCACGTCGATCTGCGCCGTCGCGATATCCTGACCCACCAGCGCATCGAAGATTGCGGTATCCGCAATCAGGTCAGCGCCAAAGCCCGGCGTCTCGTTGTGCTCAGGGACGGAAACAGAGACAACCTTGCCGTTTTCGTCCACATCCACGGCGACCTTAAACGGCGCGATGCCGGTCACGCTGTAAACGGGCACTTCCTTAGCGGGAGCGACCTCCTCGGCAGGAGCGGTCTCCTCAACGGGGGCCTCGACCTCAGCCGCCATTCCACTGGCCGCCGCAGCCTGCTTCAGCGCATCGTTGATAGCGTTGCTCGTCAGCGTCACGCCAGTCTTCACATCGATCTGAGCGGTGGCGATATCCTGCCCCACCAGTGCGCCGAACACCTCGGCGTTGTTAATCAGGTCAGCGCCCAGACCCGGCGTTTCGCTGTGCTCGACGACCTTCACGGCCACAATCTTGCCAGCATCATCCACCTCGACGGCGACCTTCATCGGCAGGAAGCCCTTTACCTCGTAGACAGGCGCATCCGCCGAAGGCTCGACGGCCTGCACAGGCGCTTCCACGACAGGCTCAACAGACTCGGTGGTCTGCGTCACGATCTGGATGCCGTTGGCGGCAGCAGCCTGCATGAGCGCATTGTTGATGGCAGTGCTCGTCAGCGTCACGCCGCTCTTCACATCAACCTGCGCCGTCGCCAGCTCCTGACCGACCAGCGCGGAAAGCGCGTCATCCGTCAGAATGTCGGCGCCCAGACCCGGCGTTTCGTTGTTGTCCGCAGCGGAGATCGCGCTGATCCTGCCATCGGTCACTTCAATATAGATGGTAAACTTGTTAAAGCCCTTGACGGTGTACGGATCGCCCGGCACGCCCGGCGCGGTCTCGCCGCCGAACGCAGCGGCCGCCTGCTTCAGCGCATCGTTGATGGCGTTGCTCGTCAGCGTCACGCCGCTCTTCACGTCGATCTGCGCCGTCGCGATGTCCTGACCCACCAGCGCGTCGAAGACTGCGGTATCCGCAATCAGGTCAGCGCCGAAGCCCGGCGTCTCGCCATGCTCAGGCACGGTCACAGAGACGATCTTGCCATCCGCATCCACGGCGATTTCGACCTTGAACGGTGCAAAGCCGGTCACGTCGTAGACCGCGGCGCCTTCGGCGGAGCCGCCGCCCGCAGCCTGCTTGAGGGCGGCGTTGATGGCGTTGCTCGTCAGGGTCACGCCGCTGCGCACGTCAATCTGCGCCGTCGCGATGTCCTGACCCACCAGCGCGTCGAAGACTGCGGTATCCGCAATCAGGTCGGCGCCCAGACCCGGGGTCTCGTTGTGCTCAGGCACGGTCACAGAGACGATCTTGCCGCTGTCATCCACGGCCACCTCGACCTTGAACGGCTCGAAGCCCGTCACGTCGTAGGTGTTCGCAGTCACGACCGGCTCGGTCGCGCCCGCCTCGCCGCCGTTGGCCGCAGCCGCCGCAGCGAGAATCGCATCCTTGTCGCCCGCGTGCGGCTCAATGCCGAGCGTGTCGCGGGTGTAGGTCAGCATGTCGCCCACCGCGCCAATGAACGCAGTCGAGGAAATCGTCGCGCCGCCGATGGTATCCACATCGCTGCGCAGCGTGTCAGGATCGGCGGCAATGCCGATGAACTGATTCATGAAGTCCGCCTCGCCGACCTTGCTGCCCAGACCAGCGGTCTCCTGCAGCGCGCCGACGTAGGTCTGCGTCACATAGCCCTCGACGCTCACGCCGAGCGTGATGGGGATCTCTCCGCCGTAGCCCTGCGGATTGGCCACCAGCGCGTAACCGGCGAGCTCACCCGTGGCCTCGTCGGTGCCGGTAAAGAGCTGTGCCACCTGGCTGCCCTCGGCCAGCCCCTCGATGGTCTCAATCTCCTCGTACTTGCAGCCGGGGAGAACCTTGCTCAGTGCAGCCTTCTGCGCCGCGATCTTCTGCTCGGCGATCGGGCCCTTTGTCACCTCGTTGGTGATGCCCAGCAGCACAGCCGCCGCGAGTGAGAAGATGAACAGACGAACTGCGAGTTTGACAATATCACCCATTCTTCTTGACCTCCCCAAAGCTCTTTCTGCCAGTCACACGCTCGATCAGCGGGGATACCACGTTCATCAGCAGGATGGCGAACGAGCACCACTCCGCCGGGGTCTTCTTGCAGAAGCGGAAGATGAACAGCAGCAGGCCGCAGCCGATGCCAAAAATGATCTTGCCCTTGTCAGACGCAGGCGAGGAGGAATAATCCGTCGCCATGAAGAACGCGCCCAGAATCAGGCCGCCGGAGAGCACCTGATAGAGCGTCACCTGCACATTGAAGCCCGTGCCGATCAGGTAGCACACCGCGAACGTGCCGATGAAGGCCGCCGGGATATGCCAGCTGATGACGCCGCGCCAGAGCAGGTAGGCCGCGCCGAGCAGCAGGGCAAGCTTGCAGGTCTCGCCGATGGTGCCGGGGATGTTGCCCAGCAGGAGCTGGCCCAGCGTGTACTCGCTCGAGGCGGCAATCGGGGTAGCGGAGGCCACAGCGTCCACGCCCGCGAGATTGCCAAAGGCCGGCTTGGCGAACGTGTTCATCAGGCTGGCCCATGAGAGAGACAGAATCGCGCGGGCGGCCAGCGCGGGGTTGGCGAAGTTCTGGCCGATGCCGCCGAAGATCATCTTCACCAGCAGGATGGCGATGACGGAGCCGACCACAGGCATCCAGTAGGGCACCGTGGAGGGCAGGTTCATGGCCAGCAAAAGGCCGGTAACCACCGCGCTCCAGTCGCCGATGGTGCTTTTCTGATGGGAAGCCTTGCAGTAGAACCACTCGCTGAGCACCGCAGCTGCGACGGACAATGCCAGAATCACGGCGGACCGGTAGCCGAAGAACAGCACGCCGGCGACGCAGGCCGGCGCCAGCGCAATGCAGACGTCCTGCATGATGCGCGCGGTCGAGACATTATCGCGCAGATGCGGAGAAGACGAAACAACATACTTAGACATTTTCACGTTCCTCCGTATTCGGTTAAGACTTTTTCGGCCTGCTCTTAGCGATGGCCTTGGCGACGCGGCAGCTCTGCGTCAGCTCGCGCTTGGCGGGGCAGGCGTAGGTGCAGGAGCCGCACTCCATACAGTTGAGCGCGCCGGCGGCAATCGCGCCGTCGTAGTTGGCCTTGCGCACCATGGCGTCGATCTTCGAAGGAGCCAGGCGCATCGGGCAGGCGCGCATACAGCGGCCGCAGCGAATGCACGCGCTCTCCTCGCTGCTGACGGCTTCCTCGCCCAGCGCGAGCAGGCCACCGCAGTTTTTGGTTACAGGCAGGTCGAGGGAGGGCACGGCATTGCCCATCATCGGCCCGCCGATAATCAGCTTGCGCACGCCGTCGGTCAGACCGCCCGCCTGATCGATGAGGTCGAGCATCGGGGTGCCGATG
>JALFHA010000242.1 GCA_022776785.1 Clostridiales bacterium
TTTGTGGTCGAGTCCGAAGCTTTGCAGAAGGACTTACAGAGTAAACCGGCATGATGCCGGTTGCATCACCGACCAAGTGACGTAAGTCCCGTTGCTTTGTGGTTGAGTCCGAAGCTTTGCAGAAGGACTTACAGAGTAAAAGATAGGATAACAGGCGCGAAGCGAAGAAGGGAGTCTGAGGGATGAAATCCCTCAGGCAGGTTTGGAGCCGTAACCTGCCGCCGCCTGTGGCGGAAGCAGGCAGGCGAAGGATGGAAACCGCA
This sequence comes from Clostridiales bacterium, assembly GCA_022776785.1. Classification (GTDB taxonomy): domain Bacteria; phylum Bacillota; class Clostridia; order Christensenellales; family Aristaeellaceae; genus Ventricola. The sequence goes on from JALFHA010000242.1 coordinate 264, forward strand.
AGGAGCGCCTTTGGCGCGACTATGCGGGTTTCCCGGGTCGGCAGCCCAACGTACTCCGTTGATAAAGCGTTTTTGCAAAGTAGTCAGGGAGCGAAGCGAGGCCTGACGGTGAATTTAGGATGAACCAACGGGGATACCGGAAGCAATGTTTTTATCGAAGAACAGTATAAGCTACATAGCCTCAGGGTAGATCGCGCAGAAAAGCCCCTCCCTCCGGGACGGTTCCCGAGGGGAGGGGCCGCTTATGCGCGCTTATTTCTTCTTGCCGAACACGGCGAAATCGATTTTGTTCTCCGTGTGGTTTTTGAGACGAACGATGTTGGGCCAGTGCCGCCAGATGGCCAGCGCGCCGATGACGGCGATGGAAACCCAGATGACCGGATCATACGGCGTGGTGGCGATGACGAAGATGGGCAGCGTCACGGCCGCGCCAATGGAGCCGACGGAGACATAGTGGGTGATGAGGAACAGCGCGAGGAACACGCCGAAGGCGGCCAGCGTCTGAAGGGGGAACACCACCAGCAGGCAGCCGAAGCTCGTGGCGATGCCCTTGCCGCCCTTGAAGCCGAAGAACACCGGGAAGTTGTGGCCGAGAATCGCGCCGAACGCGCCGAGAATCTGGCCGGTCTGCCCGCCGACGAGCGCGGAGCCGATGAGCACGGCGACGATGCCCTTGAGCATATCCCCGGCCAGCGTGAGCAGGGCGAATTTCTTGCCCATCACGCGCAGCATGTTGGTCGTGCCGGCGTTGCCGCTGCCCTGCTTGCGGATATCGGTGTGCGCCACGAAGCGGGAGAGCAGCACGCCCGTGGAAATGCTGCCCAGCAGATAACCGATGAGCAGCGTAAGCAGTTGTTTCACCATCGTTTACTCCTCCTTTTGGCTCTTTTGGCGCAGGATGAAGCGAATCGGCGTTCCCTCAAAGCCGAAGGACTTGCGGAATTGGTTTTCCAGGTAGCGCTGATAGGCGAAATGCATCAGCTTCTCGTCGTTGACGAAGAAGACGAAGGTCGGCGGGCAGGTGCTCTGCTGCGTCGCGTAGTAGATTTTGAGCCTGCGTCCGCCGGAGACGGGCGGCTGGAGCGCAGCGGTCGCGTCGGCGAGGATGTCATTGAGCAGGCCGGTGGTGATGCGGCGGCTGGTCTGCTCGTAGGCGGCGCGCACGGCCTCCAGCACGCTGGGTACGCGCTGACCCGTCAGGGCGGAGATGAAGACCACCGGCGCGTAGTCCATGAATTTGAGCTCCTCGAGCACCTGCTTGCGGAAGCTCTCCATGGTGTTCGTATCCTTCTCAATCGCATCCCACTTGTTGACGACGATGACGGCGGCCTTGCCCTCCTCGTGAACGTAGCCCGCGACCTTGGTATCCTGCTCGGTCACGCCGTCCTCGGCGTTGATGAGGATGAGCGCCACGTCGCAGCGGCGCACGGCTGCCAGCGCGCGCACAATGCTGTAGCGCTCGATGGATTCCTCCTCAATGGCGCGCTTGCGGCGGATGCCCGCGGTGTCGATGATGTTGTAGCGCTGGCCGTCGCGCACGAAGGCGGTGTCAATCGCGTCGCGCGTGGTGCCCGCGATGTCGGAGACCATCGAGCGCTCCTGCCCGAGAATCCGGTTGACGAGGCTCGATTTGCCCACGTTCGGCTTGCCGACGACGGCGATGCTGATGGTGTGCGCCTCCTCCTCAGTCATCTGCTTTTCCTCGGGGAAGTGGGCGATCACCTCGTCGAGCAGGTCGCCCAAGCCCAGCATGTTCGTGGAGGAAATGGCAAACGGCTCGCCGAGTCCCAGCGCATAGAAGTCGTAGATGGTGTCGCTCATTCCCTGATAATCCACCTTGTTGACGACGAGAATGACCGGCTTGCCGCTGCGCCGCAGCATGGAGGCCACGTCCTCGTCGTCGGCGGTCAGGCCGGTTCGGCCGTCGGTGAAGAACAGGATGACGTCGCAGGATTCGATGGCAACCTCGGCCTGCCTGCGCATCTGCTTGAGCAGGATATCGTCGGTGCGCGGCTCAATGCCGCCGGTGTCGATGAGCGTGAATTTGTGGCCGAGCCACTCGCAGTCCGCATAGATGCGGTCGCGCGTCACGCCGGGCGTATCCTCGACGATGGAGATGCGCCGCCCGGCGATCTTGTTGAAGAAGGTGGATTTGCCGACGTTCGGCCTGCCGACGACGGCGACAAGGGGCTTGGACATAGCGGGCTTAACCTCCGTTTCCGCGCA
>JALFHA010000259.1 GCA_022776785.1 Clostridiales bacterium
CCCGTCATCTCGTCCTGCTTGAGCGAGAAGGTGGTATTCAGCGTGCCGCCGTTGCGCTCGATGATCTCGATGGCGTCGATGATCGCGCTTGTGTACAGGTACAGCGAGCTGACCGTGTTGCCGTTTTCGTCCTTCTGGTCAGAGGTGAAATTCGGGTCACGGTAGAACTGCACGTTGTAGATCTGCTTGTCGTAGGCCAGCGTCATGGAATTGGAATCCATGATCGTGCCGCGCGAGCCCTTGCTGGTGATAGTCTTTGTCTTCTTGCTGGTGGCGGCTGCCATGTTTTGCTCATAGCCCACGATCTGCAGGTTGAAAAGCTGCACAATCAGCACGCCGAAAAGGAAAGCGATCAGGATGGCAAACGCGCGGTAACGCCCTGTATACTTCTTGTTCACGCAGTCTTAAACCTCCGGAGTTCCTTTGCGATGGGATTCTGTAGCGTCCTTGTCGTCGATGAAATCTTCATCCTTTTTCTTTCGCAGGAGCTTCGGCTTCCATGTCATCACGATGCGCAGGCAGAACGCAGCGGGAAAGACCATCACCGCGCTGTAGGCGCAGCACAGTAGCGAGCGCAGCAGCGTGGTCACGCCCAGATCGGAGCCGATCAGGAACAGATAGCCCGTATCCACCAGCTCGCGCAGCAGCGTCAGAAAAAAGCCGATGCAAAACAGAACCAGATAGCTCTTGTGCCGAAGCCTGTGCAGCGCCTGCTCAAGGGACCTGCGCAAAAGCGGCGCAGCCCAGCCGATGAACGTGTAGCAGACGAGGTTGATCGCCAGCACATAGCCCACGCTCGCGTCGTAGAGCATCGCCATGAGCGAGCCCATGCAGAAGCCGCCGTAGGAGCCGCAAATGGACGTGAGCGCCACAAGCATGGCGATCATCACGTCCGGCGCGACGCCGCCGATGCGGATATAGCGCACCAGCGTCGTCTGCGCCACACAGGTGAGCAGTGAGAGCAGGATCAGCCGCAGTGTTTTGGACAATTCGCTTCACGCTCCTCTAGCAATCACAGGTCATCCGGGAAAATGTCCTCCTCCGTCATCTCCATGCCGGGATCGGGCGTCTGCCCGGGCGTCGGGGAGGGCGTCGCCTCGACGAAGTACTCCGCCAAATCGCCCATTGCCTCCTCGTCGATGATGAAATCGACGGCCTGCGGCGTCGGCGACGGCGTGGCCCTGCCGGGCGCATCCGGCAGCGGAACGGGCGTGGAGGCGTTGAGCCTGTCCTCCTCGATGACGGCCTGCGGCCTCGCTGTAGCGACGGGCGCGATGATGATTTCGGTGTTGTCGTAGTTGTCGGGCATTTCCTCGACCGCGGCGTAGTAGCGCAGGACGAGCACGTTCTCGATGTGCTCAAAGTCCGCCGCCGGCTCGACGACGATGTAGTGCTTGCTGTCCTCGATCGCGCGGGTGCTCTCGCGCACGTAGCCGATGAGCAGGCCCTTGGGGAAGGACACGCCCACACCGGAGGTAATCACGCGGTCGCCGGGGCGCGGCACGCTGTCCGCGGAGAGGTAGTACATCCTGCACAGCGGCTCGCCCGTGCTGCCCAGCGTGCCCTTGACGGCGCCCTGATCGCGGCTGCTTTCGATGAGCGCGGCAAGGCTCGCCTGATCGTCGATAATCGTGATGACCTTGGAGGTATCGTCGAACACCTCATAGACGTAGCCGATCAGGCCCTGGGAGGTGATGACGGCCATCTGCGTGTCCACGCCATCGTTTCGGCCCTTGTTGATGGTGAAGGTGGAGAAGTAATTGCCGGACTCCATCGCTACCACGCGCGCCAGCAGCGGATTCATCTCCGAGCGGGCTTCATATTCGCCCAGCAGCGCGCGCAGCTGCGCGTTTTCCTTCTCCAGCTCCTCGTAGAGCAGGCTGCGCAGGATCAGCTCGTCGTTCTGCGCCTTGAGCTGATTGTACTCGTATTCGATATTGCTCCGCAGCTTGATGCGGTACAGGTAGCCGGAGACCGACTGCGCAATGCCCGAGGCCGCGCTTTGCAGCGGCGTGATGATGCGGTTGAGAAAGCCCTCGGGCGAAATGGACAGCCCGGCAGACTGGCTGTACGCCGTCAGAATCATCATCACGAGCAGCAGCACGATCAGCACGCGCCGAACGACGGCAAAGAGAAAGGGATGCTTGTTTTTCATCTCGGATTATTCGCTCCGTTCCATGATTTGCGCCTTGCCAGCTCAGCCGTCGGCCTTGCCCGGGGTACCGAGCATGTCGAAGTGGTCGGCCATATAGCCTGCGCCCAGCGTCGTACACTCCCCCGCGTCGCGCGCGACGGATACAGGCACGCCGAACTCCGTGGCGATCATGCTGTCAAGCCCCGGCAGTGCGGAGGAGCCGCCCGTCAGGAAGATGCCGTTTTGCAGCACGTCGCTCGCCAGCTCCGGCGGGATTCGGCCCAGCACCCACTTGATCGCCCCGAGAATCTCCGTGACCGGCTCGCGGATGGCCTCGCTCACGCGGGACATGTTCACATCCACGGTCAGCGGCATACCGGTGGCGATATCGCGCCCGCGCACGACGGCCATGTGGTCAAGGTGCGTGCTCTCGCGTACGTCGGGCAGGTCGAGCTTGAGCTGTTCTGCCACCCTGTCGGTGACGAGGATGCCGTGCTGCTTCTTGAGGAAGCCGGAAATGGCCTCGTCGATCTTGTTGCCCGCCACGCGGATGGAGTGCGAGAGCACCACGCCCCCCATCGAGACGATGGCGACCTCGGTCGTTCCCCCGCCGATATCCACGATGAAGCTGCCCTGCGGGTCATACACGGGCAGACCCGTGCCCAGTGCCGCGGCGAACGCCTGCTCGACGATGAAAATCTGCCGCACGCCGATCTTCTCAATCGCGTTGACGACGGCGCGGCGCTCAACCTTGCTCACCTCGCTGGGCATCGTCACCACGACGCGCGGACGGATGAGATGGCGCGTGCCGATGGCCTTGCTGACAAAATAGTGCAGCATGAGCTGCGCCATCTCGTAATCGACGATCACGCCGTCGCGCAGCGGGTGGACGATGCGGATATTCCCCGCCGAGCGGCCGATGAGCTCCTCCGCGCTGTCACCGACGGCGACGACGTTTTTCGGGCCGTCGCCGCGCGTGATGATGACGGAGGATTCGTTGACGACCACGCCCTTGCCCTTGACGTAGACGCGCGTATTATTCGTGCCCAGATCCACCGCGATGTCCGGGGAAACAAACTGAAAGATTGCCATGCCTGATAACTCCTGAAGCTGTCCTTTGAAAATGCTGCCTACGCCAGTGTGCCTGCATCAGCGCACACGAGCGAGCAGCGCGCGAAGCTGCGCCGTCGGCAGGCCGACCACGTTTGAATACGAGCCCTCGATGCGGTCGATGAACATGCCGCCCGTTCCCTGAATGCCGTACGCTCCGGCCTTGTCGATGGGCTCCTTCGTGGCGACGTAAAAGGCGATATCCGCTTCGCTCATGGGCACAAAATGCACGCGCGTCTCCACGGCGCAGCGCTCCTCCTGCCCGGTGAGCGTATTAATGACGGTGACGCCGGTAAAGACGCTGTGCCAACGGCCCGACAGCGCGCGAAGCATGTCCGCCGCGCGCTCCGGCGTGCCGGGTTTGCCGAGGATTTCGCCGTCCGCGTCGCAGACGGTCGTATCCGCCGCGATCACGATGGCCGCAGGATGGCGCACGGCGACGGAGCGCGCCTTGCGGCGGGAGAGCTCGAGCACCATATCCCCGGCAGGGCCGCAGAAGGACTCGTCCGCCTCGGAAACGTCCACGGTGTATTCAAGCCCCATCTGCGAAAGCAGCTCCTTTCTCCGGGGCGAGCCGGAGGCCAGAATGATGGGCAGCGATTGAGACGGCATGAAAAAACCTCCCGCAAAATGCTTATTTCGCTCTATTATATCACAGTCCGCCGCGGTTTGCATCCCCCAAATGGGATTTCCTCCTCCGGCAGGCAAAGAGCCGCAGCGGAAACGCGCTTCCGCCGCGGCTCTGTCATTCGCTCAACAATCAGTCGATAAACTCGATGCCCTTTTCAGACATCGCCTTCACCCTCGCCAGCGAGCATACATCAACGCCCGCCTCGCATAGGCGGTCATGGCCGGGCTGGAAGGCCTTTTCGATCACGATGCCCACGCCAGCCACTTCGCAGCCGGCCTGCTTCGCCAGATTCAGCACGCCGAAGGCAGCCTCGCCGCTGGCAAGGAAATCGTCGATGAGCAGCAGGCGCTCGCCCTCGGGCAGAAAATCGCGCTTGGCCGTCAGCTCATACTGCGTGCCCTTGGTGAAGGAACGCACGGTCGTCTGAAGCAGATCGCCCTTCATGATGCGCGAGGTCTGCTTCTTCATGACCACCAGCGGCAGCCCCATCGCCAGCGCCGTAAAGGAGGCGGGCGCGATGCCGGAGCTTTCGATGGTGACGACCCGGGTGATGCCGCGCCCGGCGAAGTATGCGGCAAACGCGTCGCCGACATCCCGCATCAGCGCGACGTCCACCTGATGATTCAGGAACGAATCGACCAGCAGCACATCCTGATTGACCGCCTTGCCCTTGGCGAGAATCGCTTCTTTCAACTTTTGCATGGACACGACCCTTTCTCTGCGGTAAATTTACGAACTATTTTACATCAATTTCGCGGAATCTTCAAGCTTTTTTGAAATTTTAGCGTCTGCGCGGCATTGGGCAGGGCGCCTGATGCGGCTTTGGCGGCGGCGGATAGAGCGGCAGGGCCGGGCAGGCGGGGCGCGCGCAGGCACAGGGTGGGCAGCAGACCATCTCGCAGCGGCTCACGAGCGTGCGCAGCTCGATGTTCAGGCAGACGAAGAAGCCGCACGGCGGGACGAACGATGCCTCTGCGACATGAACCTCCGCGCCCCGGCGCAGGCTTGCGCCCATGCTGCACGGCGCGCAGGGGGCGCAGGCCGTCAGGCGCAGGCAGGCCGTCCCCTCGCCGGGACAGCCCCGCGCATCACGCACGGTGAGCAGCAGCGTCAGCTCCAGCTCATCCCGCCCGCCGCAGGGACGGATGTCCGCCACCGTCGCGCCGCACAGGCACAGCGGCGGACACAGACCGGGGCTCAGACCGCTGACCGCGATGTGCCCGCGAAAACAGAGCGGCTCACAGCGCTTGGCGATGACGCGCTCGACGATATATTCGCATTCCTCCATGAGGAAGCCCTCCTTTATGACCCGTTTGAAACGGGTTGATCCGCCGGTTCCGGAAGCCACCCAATTCCAGTGGGGCTGCATACCGAAACGGGCGCAGGCCGTATTTGACTCCGCAGGGAGCCGCTTTATCCTATGCCGCGGAGACGGAGGGCGCGAAAAAAGAGCCCGCGAGGGCTCTGCTCAGTATGGAAACGCGTTCATTCCCCGGGCCGCACGGGCTCCTCCCCCTGCGCGAGGTCAAGGCGCATCTGGCAAAGCAGCGCATCCTCAAGCGCCTGCGCGCTGGGATACTGCGTCCAGTCGTACCAGCGCGTATCGGGATCGCGGCGGAACCACGTCCACTGGCGCTTGGCGTAGCGGCGTGAGCTTTGCTTGATGAGCGCAACGGCGGTATCCATGTCCATCTCCCCGCGCAGCGCGGCGACGATCTCCTTGTAGCCGATGGCCT
>JALFHA010000291.1 GCA_022776785.1 Clostridiales bacterium
GATCTCGACCATCCTCGCGCGCGGTTATGTGACGCGCGAGAAGAAGCAGCTCTTCCCAACGGAGCTGGGCAACATGATTACCGACATGATGAAGGAATACTTCTCCGACATCGTGGATATCGCCTTCACCGCCGGCATGGAGGAGCAGCTCGACGGCGTGGAGGAGGGCACGCGCGACTGGCGGCAGGTGCTCTCCGACTTCTACGGCCCGTTTGAAAAGACGCTCGAGAATGCCGAGCAGAAGATTGAGAAGGTCGAGATTCAGGACGAGGTGTCCGACGTCGTGTGCGACAAGTGCGGCGCGCAGATGGTCTACAAGCTCGGGCGATTTGGGCGCTTCCTCGCCTGCCCGAACTTCCCCGAGTGCCGCAACACCAAGCCCATCACCGTGGAGATTGAGGCTCCGTGCCCCAAGTGCGGCGCGAAGCTGCTGGAAAAGACCTCCCACAAGGGCCGCAAGTTCTACGGCTGCGAGCGCTATCCCGACTGCGACTTCGTCTCGTGGGAGATGCCCGTCAAGGAGAAGTGCCCCAAGTGCGGCGGCTACATGGTCTTCAAGCGCGGCAAGAAGGAAAACTACTACCTCTGCGCCAACGAGAGCTGCCGCGAAAAGCTCGTCGCGCCCGCGCTGGACGACGAGGAGGAGTGAGCCGCTGTGCGCCACATGATCCTCGTGAAGCTGAAAAAGGACGCGCCCGATGCGGCGCGGTTCGCGTGTGAGATCGCTCCGCTGTTCCTGCGCGCGCGTGAGATCGACGGCGTGCAGCGTGTGAAGGTGACGCCCGCGTGCATCACAGCCCCGAACCGGAGCGACGTGCTCATCGAAATGGAGCTCACGCCCGAGGGACTACGGCGCTTTGACGCATCGGATATTCACGCCGAGTGGAAGCGGCGCTATGCGGATTGGCTTGAATCCAAGACGATTTTTGACTGCGAATAACAGGGCTTGCCCGCTTCGCGCAGCGCGCGGGGCGGGCTTTTCAAATCGCGATGGCCGCTTTACACGGCGCGGTGAAGACGGTATAATGATGTCGTGCGGCGCACAGATGCGCACCAGGAGGAAGCAATGAAACAGGCAACCGTGATCGGCGCGGGCCTTGCCGGATGCGAGGCGGCGTGGCAGCTCGCCAGCCGGGGCGTCCCGGTGACGCTCATCGAAATGAAGCCGGAGAAGTATACGCCCGCCCACCGCAGCGCGGGCTTTGCGGAGCTGGTCTGCTCCAACTCGCTGCGCAGCGACCAGCTCACCAACGCCGTGGGCCTGCTCAAGGAGGAGATGCGCCAGCTCGGCAGCCTCATCATGCGCTGCGCCGATGAGACGCGCGTGCCCGCGGGCGGCGCGCTGGCCGTGGATAGGGAGGCGTTTTCCGCAAGGGTGACGCAGGCCGTGCGCAGCCATCCGCTCATCACCGTGGAGCAGAGGGAGGCCTCGGAGCTGCCGGAGACGGACGCCGTGATCGCCACCGGCCCGCTGACCAGCGACGCGCTGGCGGAGAAGATCGCCGCGCTGCCGGGGCTTGAGACGCTCAATTTCTACGACGCGGCGGCGCCCATCGTCTCCGGCGAGTCGCTTGACATGAGCCGGGTCTTCCGGCAGGGGCGCTATGGGCGCGGGGACGACTACCTCAACTGCCCGATGACGCGCGAGGAGTACATGGCCTTCTATCAGGCGCTGCTGACAGCGCAGAAGGCCGAGGTGCACGGCTTTGACGGCACGCAGGTCTTCGAGGGCTGTATGCCCATCGAGGTGATGGCCGCGCGCGGCGAGATGGTGATGGCCTTCGGCCCGATGAAGCCCGTCGGCCTGACCGACCCGCGCACGGGGCGCGAGCCCTTCGCCGTGGTGCAGCTTCGCGCAGAGAACCGCGAGGGCACGATGTACAACCTCGTGGGCTTTCAGACGCGGCTCAAATGGGGCGAGCAGAAGCGCGTGTTCTCGATGATTCCGGGGCTGGAGCACGCGGAGTTTCTGCGCTACGGCGTGATGCACCGCAACACCTTTCTGCATTCGCCGGGGTTCCTCGATGAAACATATCAGGTCATCTCCCGACCGGGGCTGTACTTCGCCGGGCAGATGACCGGCGTGGAGGGCTATGTCGAGAGCGCTGCCAGCGGCATGGTGGCGGGCATCTCGCTGGCGCGGCGGATGCTGGGCCTGCCCGCGGTCGATTTTACCCGCAGGACGGCCATCGGCGCGCTGGCGCATCACGTCAGCGGCGCAACGGGCGACTTCCAGCCGATGAACGCCAACTTCGGGCTGATCGAGCCCTGCGAAAAGCGCATCCGCAACAAGCAGGAGCGCTATGGGGCTGTCGCCGCGCGCGCACTGGACACCATCGAGGCGCTGCGCAGCAATCCGCTCGCGTGCGACTTTGACAGAACGCTCGCACGCCCCGAGGGCTGACCCATATCGGAAGGGAAGCGCACAAAGCGAATGTTATGGTATAATGGAAAACGGCGGGAATGCCCCGCGACTGGAGGAAATGAATATGACACTCAAGGGAACGACCATCTGCGCCGTGGCCAAGGACGGCAAAATCGCCGTCGCGGGCGACGGGCAGGTGACGATGGGTGAAAGCACCATCTTTAAGGCGACGGCGCACAAGGTTCGCCGCATCTACGGGGGCAAGGTCGTCACGGGCTTTGCCGGAACGGTTTCCGACGCATTCGCGCTCAGCGAGCGCTTTGAAAGCAAGCTGGAGCAGTACGGCGGCAACCTCGAGCGCGCGGCGGTCGAGCTGGCGCAGGAGTGGCGCGCCGACAAGGCTATGCGCAAGCTGGAGGCGATGCTCATCGTCGCCTGCGGGCAGACGCTGATGATCGTCTCCGGCACAGGCGAGGTCATCGTCCCGGACGACGGCGTGGCGGCCGTGGGCTCCGGCGGCAATTACGCGATGGCTGCGGCCCGCGCGCTCAAGGAGAATACCGACCTCTCCGCACACGAGATCGCGGAGAAGGCGCTGCATATTGCGGCCGATATCTGCGTGTTCACCAACCATAACGTCATCGTCGAGGACGCATAAAGGATTGAGCTTTAGCGCGCAGCGAAGAAGGGGTCAAGGGGTTCGTAATCGGCGCCGCCTGTGGCGGATGAAGCCGATGGAGAACGGGCGGATAGCCCCGGATCGAAGTCCCTTG
>JALFHA010000007.1 GCA_022776785.1 Clostridiales bacterium
TTACATCACTTGGTCGGTGATGCAACCGGCATCATGCCGGTTTACACGTTATAGAGCAGATCGCCATAGGTCGGCATCGGCCAGATGGTGCTGTCACAGATCATCTCCAGATGATCCACCGGCGCGCGCAGCACATCCATCGCCGGGCAGACCGTCTCATGGAAATAGTGCGCCTGCTTCGCGCCGGTCATGCCCGCCGCCTTGCGCTGGCACTCGCGCAGCGCGTCGAGCGCGCGGTGCGCCTGCGCAAGCAGCACGCTCACGCGGGTGAGCAGCTCCTTCTGCACGGAGGCATCGCCGCCCGCCGTCTCCACCGCCGCCACGGACGCCGCCAGCTCCGTCGTATAGCGCACGACAGCCGGAATGATGTCCTTGCCGGCCATGTCGATCATCGTCAGCGCCTCGATGTTGATGGTCTTGCTGTAAAGCTCGTAGGAGACGTCCGCGCGGGCGCGCAGCTCCTTTTCGGTGTACACGCCGTGGCGCTCAAAGAGGGCCACCGCATCGGGCTTGACGAGCTCGGGAATGGCGTCCACCATGCTGGCGATGTTGGGCAGGCCGCGGCGCGCGGCCTCGGCCAACCACTCGTCCGTGTAGCCGTTGCCGTTGAAGATGATGCGCTGATGCGCCTTCATCTCCCGGCGGATGAGCGTGCGCAGCGCCTCCCTCAGATCCTGCGCGCCCTCGAGCTCGTCGGCAAACTGTGCGAGCACATCCGCGGTGATCGTGTTGAGCACGGTGTTCGCATCGGCGATGCACCCGGAGGAGGGCACCATGCGGAACTCGAACTTGTTGCCCGTGAAGGCGAAGGGCGAGGTGCGGTTGCGGTCGGTCGCGTCGCGGCGGATGAAGGGCAGCGTCGATACGCCGACCCGCATGATCGAGGTCGAGGGCACACTCTCCTCGTTGCCCGCGATGATGTGCTCCACCACAGCAGTGAGCTGATCGCCAAGGAACATGGAGATGATCGCAGGCGGTGCCTCGTTCGCGCCGAGGCGATGGTCGTTGCCGGGGTTGGCGGCGCTCACGCGCAGCAGCCCCGAATAGTCGTCCACTGCCTTCATGACCGCTGCGAGCATCAGCAGGAACTGCACGTTCTGCTGCGGGTCCTTGCCCGGCTCGAGCAGGTTGCGCCCCGTGTCCGTGCTCAGCGACCAGTTGTCGTGCTTGCCGCTGCCGTTCACCCCGGCGAAGGGCTTCTCGTGCAGCAGGCATACCAGCCCGTGGCGCAGGGCAACCTTCTTCATGACGTTCATGACGAGCATGTTCTCGTCCGTGGCGACGTTGGCGGTGTTGTAGATGGGCGCCAGCTCATGCTGCGCGGGCGCGGCCTCGTTGTGCTCCGTCTTGACGGGAATGCCCAGCTTCCAGAGCTCCACGTCCAGATCGCGCATATAATTGCTTACGCGCTCCTTGATGGCTCCGAAGTAGTGATCCTCCATCTCCTGCCCCTTGGGCGGCATCGCGCCGAAGAGCGTGCGCCCGGTGAAGATGAGGTCCTTGCGCCGCTGATAGGTTGCGCGGTCCACGATGAAGTATTCCTGCTCCGGGCCGACGGAGGAAATCACCTTCTGCGTCTGCGTGTCGCCAAAGAGGCGGCAGATGCGCACGGCCTGCTTGCTGACGGCCTCCATCGAGCGCAGGAGCGGCGTCTTTTTGTCGAGCGCCTCGCCGTTGTAGCCGCAGAACGCCGTAGGGATGCACAGCGTCTTGGTATTGCCGTTGTCGTAGAGGAACGCGGGGCTGGTGATATCCCAGACGGTGTAGCCGCGCGCCTCGAACGTGGCACGGATGCCGCCCGACGGGAAGGAGGAGGCGTCCGGCTCGCCGCGGATGAGCTCCTTGCCGCGCAGCTCCATGATGACGCTGCCGTCGCCCTGCGGGCTGATAAAGGAATCGTGCTTTTCGGCGGTGGTGCCGGTCAGCGGCTGGAACCAGTGGGTGAAGTGCGTCGCGCCCTTCTCGATGGCCCACTCCTTCATGGCGCAGGCCGTCGCGTCGGCGACGACGGGCTCCAGCTCCTCCCCCGTCATCATGCTGCGCTTGAGGCTCCTGTACACCTCCTTGGACAGGCGCGCGCGCATTTCCTTCTCGCCAAAGACGTAGCTGCCGTAAATCTCCGGGATATTGACGATCTCGCTCATCGATAGCTCTCCTCCGTAGCAGATATGGACAACGGGGCCATCCTCGGCCCCAATCCATACTACAATACACCAACGCGCCGCCAAATGCAACGAAAAATTTCCCATCTGGCATTCTCTGTTTGATTTTCGACGCTTTTTTAAGCGTGGGCCGCGTCCGCCTTTCCAGCGGAAAGCGCAAACGCAGGCGCGGCCACACTTTTCCCCGCGGCATGAGCGCGGCCGACACGGGAGAAAATCCTGTTGCGGCGAGGCGGACACATCGCCGCGCGGCGGCATAATCTGCCATCAGGCGGGGACGCTGCCGCCGCTCCCATCTTGGAGACATCGGAGGGATTCTCATGGCGCACTATGCGGTCCGCGAAAGCCCGCCCCTGCGGGGAGAGATACCCATTGGCACGTCCAAAAACGCGGTGCTGCCCATCATGTGCGGCGCACTGCTCACAGGCGAGGACGTGCGCATCGAAAACCCGCCGGATTTAACCGACGTCGCCACCCTGTGCTCGCTGCTTGGCGCCTGCGGCTGCCGCGTGCGGCGCGAGAGCGGCGCGCTGATCCTGCGCGCGCAGTCGCTGAACAATCCGCAGGACGAGGAGGATGTGCGCAAGATGCGCGCGTCGGTGCTGGTGCTCGGCCCGCTGCTCACGCGGCTGCACGAGGCGCGCATCCCGCTGCCGGGCGGCTGCGCCATCGGCCAGCGGCCCATCGACCAGCACCTCAAGGGCATGAGCGCGCTGGGCGCGAAGGTGGCCTTCGACCACGGCGGCGTGACGCTGACGGGCCGCCTGCGCGGCGCGGTCATCTACCTCGACATGCCCTCCGTCGGCGCGACGGAGAACCTCATCATGGCAGCGACGCTGGCCGAGGGCACGACCCGCATCGAAAACGCGGCGAAGGAGCCAGAAATCGTTGATCTGGCGGCGTTTTTGAGCTCGATGGGCGCGAAAATCTCCGGCGCGGGCACCTCCACCGTCACCATCGAGGGCGTGGAACGCCTGCACGGCACGAGCTGGCAGCCCATCGCCGACCGCGTGGAGGCCGGCACCATGGCCTGCGCCTGCGCCATCACCGGCGGCGAGCTGCTGCTGCGCGGCGCGCGGGCCGACCACCTGCGCTCGCTGCTCTTCAAGCTCAGCGAGGCAGGCGTACATATTCAGGACACCCCGAGCGGCCTGATGGTCTTTGGCCGCGCGCGGCAGCCGTTTGAAATCCGCACGATGGTCTATCCCGGCTTCCCGACCGATTTGCAGGCGCCGATGATGGCCGTCGCCTGCAAGACGCCCGGCACAAGCGTATTTTTGGAGACGATCTTTGAGAACCGCTTCATGCACGCCGCGGAGCTGGCGCGGCTGGGCGCGCACATCCGCGTGGAGAACCGCGTCGCCGTCGTGGAGGGCGCGGCCCGGCTCACCGGTGCGCCCGTGACCGCCACCGACCTGCGCGCAGGCGCGGCGCTCATCCTCGCCGGGCTGTGCGCCGAGGGCGAGACGCTGGTGTGCGACGACGTGGGGCACATCGACCGAGGCTACAGCCGCATCGAGGAGAAGCTCTCCGCCGTGGGCGGCGATGTGCGCCGGGTGGCTGCGTCATAGGATGCACAAAAGCCGGGGATGCAAACCCAGCATCCCCGGCCTGTCATTTTTTGCTTACCTGCCCGTATCGTACACCGCGGTCACGCTGGCGGAGACCGTCACCGTGCCGGAGCGAATACCCGTCTCCACACCCTTGGCGCTCTCGTCGCGCGCGGCGGCATAGAGCGCCGAGTCGTAGCCATACACCTCATTCTCGATGAGCTGCTCCACGCCGGTGATGGTGACGCCGCCGGCGGCGGCCATCCGCGCCGCCTTCTCCTGCGCGTCGGCGACGGCCAGCTCCAGCGCCTTGAGGTAGAGCTCCTTGCGCGCAGAGGTGTCAAACTCCACGCTGTAGATCTCGTTCATGCCCGCGTCGGTGATCGCGGTGATGATGCTGTCCAGCATCGACGTATCGCCGCAGGTGATGTGCAGCGTGTGATTGGCCTGATAGCCGGTGATCTTCGCCGCCCCGCCGCTGTAGTCGCTGTAGTCGTAGCTGGGATAGAAGCTGTAGTTCGTCGTGGTGATCTGCTCATCGCTCACGCCCAGCGCCTTGAGGCTCTGCGTCGCCTGCTCAATAATCGCGCTGAGCTGCTCCTGCGCTTTTGCAATCGTTTCCGCCGTCACCGTGGCGTTGGCCGTCACGCTGACCATATCCGGCGCCGCCGTCACCTGCGCGTA
>JALFHA010000096.1 GCA_022776785.1 Clostridiales bacterium
GAGACGGGCGGCGGAGAGTGCTGCGTGCTCGTCGATGAGAAGGGACAGGCGGCGCAGGCAGATGCGGCGCTTCTGCCAGCGCAGGACGGCGTGCTCGCACTCCCGGATGGCCAGCTTCTCTGGCGGGAGACGGACGGCGGCTCGGAGGTCGTGCGCCGGAATGGCGACGGCAGTGAGCGATGGCGGACGCGCACGCCCATCCACACGGCGGCGGACAGGCTGCAGTGGCTGTGCGCCGCGCGGACGCAGGCGGGCGGCTTCCTGCTCGGCGGTCGCTACCTTTCGCAGGTGGAGGCCGTCACAGAGAGGGAGGAGGACTTTTTGCAGCGCTCGACGGACGGACTGCGCTGTGAGGCGGTGCTTGCCGAGCTGAGCGCCGCGGGCGTGCTCAGGCGCATCAACACGCTGGCGGATTTGGGCAGCGTGTGTGCCATACTGCCCGCTTCGGATGAAAACGAGGGCGCGCTGCTGTGCACGGGCAATGAGATGACGACCAGCGAGGCGAATGTCGTCGCCGCGCTGGACGGGAGCCGCTGGCGCGTGCTGCATACGGCGCTCCTCCCCGAAAACGCGTTCCTGCTGTCCACGCAGGACGGCGGACTGCTGGCGGCGGGAACCTCGCGCCGCAACGGGCGGCTGACGGCGGTGCTTGAGCGCGTGCCGCAGGAGCGGGCCGATAGAGAATGAACAAAGAATTGGAAACGGAGGATGTGCTCCGTGGAGCGCATCGCTTCATACAACGACAGGAGAGTAAACCATGAAAAAAGATGTCGTGATCGTCGGCGCAGGGCCGGCGGGTATCTTTACCGCGATTGAAATGATCCGCAGGGGCAGCAGGAAGTCCATCGCCATTGTGGAGAAGGGGCAGCCGATTGAGAAGCGCCGCTGCCCGAAGGCCGTGACGAACAAGTGCGTGAGCTGCCGCCCGTACTGCCACATCACCACGGGCTTCTCCGGCGCGGGCGCGTTCTCCGACGGCAAGCTGTCGCTCTCCTGCGAGGTGGGCGGCGATTTTCCGACGCTCATCGGCGCGGACAAGGCGCAGGATCTGATCGACTACACCGATAAAATCTACCTCGAGTTCGGCGCGGACAACCACGTCGAGGGCGTGGGCAACCCGGATGAGGTGCGTGAGATCCGCAAGCGCGCGATCAAGGCGGGCCTCAAGCTGGTGGACTGCCCGATCCGCCATCTGGGCACGGAGAAGGCACAGACGCTCTACCTCGCGCTGGAAAACTACCTGCGCGACAATGATGTGGAGCTGATCTTCGGCTGGGAGTGCGAGGAGCTCATCATGGATGGCGAGACCTGCCTGGGCGTGTCCATCCGCAAGGGCGAGCAGGTGCAGGAGATTCGCGCGGAGCACACCGTCGTGGCGACGGGCCGACGCGGCGCGGACTGGCTCGAGCGCCTGTGCGCCGAGCACGGCATTGCGCATCAGCCGGGCACCGTGGACATCGGCGTTCGCGTGGAGTGCCGCAACGAGGTGATGGAGGAGGTCAATCGCGTGCTCTACGAGAGCAAGCTCATCGGCTATCCCAAGCCCTTCAAGAACAAGGTGCGCACCTTCTGCCAGAATCCCGGCGGCTTCGTGAGCCAGGAGAACTATGACAACGACCTCGCCGTCGTCAACGGTCACTCCTACAAGGATCTCAAGAGCGACAACACCAA
Source organism: Clostridiales bacterium (assembly GCA_022776785.1). Taxonomy (GTDB): domain Bacteria; phylum Bacillota; class Clostridia; order Christensenellales; family Aristaeellaceae; genus Ventricola. Next base: position 1,672 of record JALFHA010000096.1, read on the forward strand.
CGTGTCCGTGCTGTGCAGCCACAATTTCTCCGTCCCCTTCAACCAGCCCATCGCCTATGCGCAGAAGGTCGGCGAGCTGACGAACATGCTCGCCAACGGGCACATTCTCGTGCAGCGCTTCGGCGACATCCTCGACGGAAAGCGCACCTGGCAGAAGGAGCTCTCCCAGTCGAACGTGCGCCCGACGCTGCCGGATGCAGTCGCGGGCGACATCACCGCCGCCATGCCCTACCGCGCGATGATCAACATCATCAACTTCATTCAGGCTGTGGACGTGGTTGTGCCGGGCTTTGCCTCCACGGAGACGCTGCTTTACTCGCCGGAGCTCAAGTTCTACTCCAACCGCGTGAAGATGGACGAGGAGCTGAGCACCAACGTGCATGGCCTGCACTGCCTGGGAGACTCCTCCGGCTGGACGCGCGGCCTGATGATGGCCTCCGCCATGGGCGTGCTGATGGGAAGAAAGCTTGCGTGAGCAAAAAAATTTTCACGAACCGTTGACATGCGCGCATATCTGTGATAGAATAACCGATGTGAATTGAAAAGTTCTGTGCCTAAGACAGCTGGTGACGCCTTCGCGTCATAATGTTTGCCAGCCGAGGCGCGAGCGTGCGATTATCCGTGAATGCGGTCTTCTGCCCTTGCGCCCAGCGCAGGGGCTTTTCTTTTCCGAAACCTTTCGGGAAGGAGGATAATGACCATGTCCAAGAACATTGAAGCAAAGAAAGTCGTTGTTTCCGAAATCGAGGAGAAGATCGAGAAGGCGCAGTCCATCGTCATCGTCGAGTACAAGACCCTGACCGTGGAGGCCATCACCGCGCTGCGTGCCAAGTGCCGCGCCGCCGGCGTCGATTACTGCGTTCTCAAGAACACGCTCTTCAAGCGTGCGATGGAGAACAAGGGCATCAAGCTCGATGACAAGGTGCTCGAGGGCCCCAACGCCTTCGTGTTCAGCAACAACGATCCGGTTGCCGCGCCCCGTCTCATCAAGGAGTTCATCGCGGCCGCTGAGAAGGACAAGAAGAAGTCCCCGCTGACCATCAAGGCCGGCGTGATGGACGGCGCTGTCCAGAGCGTGGACGAGGTGAAGGCTCTGGCCGACATCCTGCCGCGCGAGCAGCTTATCGCCAAGATCATGGGCTGCCTGAATTCTCAGGCTACCGCGCTGGCCTTCGTCATCAAGGCGATTGCCGAGAAGCAGAGCGAAGCCGCTGCCGAGTAAAATGCTGTGCCGCGTGAGCGGCGAAAACCACAAAATCAAATCATTAAGATGGAGGAAATAATTATGGAAATCAATGAGATCGTCTCCGCTATTGAGAGCCTTACTCTGATTCAGTGCTCCGAGCTCGTCAAGGCTCTGGAGGAGAAGTTCGGCGTGACCGCCGCTGCCCCCGTTGCCGCTGCCGGCGCTGCTGGCGCTCCGGCTGCCGCCGCTGAGGAGAAGACCGAGTTCGACGTCGTGCTCACCGGCTTCGACGCCGCCAAGAAGGTCGCCATCATCAAGGCCGTCCGCGAGGTCGTTCCGGGCCTGGGCCTGAAGGAAGCCAAGGACATCGTCGAGGGCGCGCCCAAGACCCTGAAGGAGGGCGCTTCCAAGGAGGAGGCCGAGGCCATGAAGAAGAAGCTGGTCGACGCCGGCGCCACCGTCGAGGTCAAGTAATCCATTTTTCCCGAAAGAGAGGCCGCTGCGCGGATTTCCGCGCGGCGGCTTTTTGCAAACATGGCGGTTGCAAAGTCAGGATTCTGTTGCGGAATCGTACAGGCGCTGCGAGCAGCGTATGCGCTGGTAAACATGATAAAGAAAACACACCCCGCATCGGCAGTTGTCCGAGAGGGGTGTGTCTGATGCGATTCCGGTTCAGTGCCCGCCCATCGTCAGGCTCTGTCCGCCCGTGGCGTTGGGCTTTTTCTTTTGCTGCCGCTGGGAGAGCACGTCAGCGAAGGGATCGTACTCGCCCTGCTCCTCGTCGATCAGGCCGTCGGACTTGAGCATGTCGCGCAGCACGTCCATTTCGCTTTCGAGATCGATGAAGCGATACTCATCCAGCGCCTCGACCTGCTTGACGAAGGCCTTGTCGATCATGCCCACGGCCTCGGAGATACGCTGGCGCACCTCGCGCGCCTTGGGCGTGCTGGCCGTGTTTTCCAGCTTGGCGCGCGCCTCGAGCAGGCGCAGTGTGGTGGGCAGATAGTAGCGCAGGAATGTGCGAAGCTGCGAGAGGAGCTGCGGGCGCTGCTCAAGCAGGGAGAGGAGCTGGCCGCAGCTGTTCTCGATGGAGTCAATCTGCGCGGAGAGCGCAGGGTCGGGGATGAGATCGTTGGCGCGGCGGATGCGCTGCATGGCTGCGCGGCCCTGACGAATGACATCGGCGACGCCTGCATCCTCGTCGATGCTGCCGCTTGCCTCCGGAGAGGAGGTCTGCTGCTGCGCGGCAGCCTGCCGGGCAGAGTCCTCGGTCTGCTGCCACTGGCGGTTGACCTCGCTGTCATCCGTCACGGTGCAGTCCTCATCGCGGTAGTCCGTCGTCCGTCCAGCGCGCCTGTCCGACCGGTCGGCGCGGCGGCTTTCCCTGTCGCTGCGCCAGCGCCGGACGTGCACGCCGCTTTCGTCGATATCCACGTCCCAGTTCATCCGTTCCGCATCCTCACGTTCCTCTTCTTCTGCGGCAACCTTTTCCAGCACATGGAAGATGAGGTATACGCCCAGCGGGCCGATCGGCCCGCCCACACAGACGGAAAGCAGATACCACGCCCAGCGCGGCAGATAATCGAGCTTGTGAAGCAATCGCTTGGCTTTCATGTAAGGTCCCCTTCCGGGCAGAAGCCCGCCCAGCCTTTAATCAGAATGAACCTATTATAGCAGAATTGCCGTACGCTGTCATCTCTTTGCGTGCAATCTCAACCGGTTTTTAGCATGAAAATTGATGTTTTTAGCGGGAGAGCGGGGGCTTTTGCCCCTTTTTTCGCATCATGGGCTCCGGGTCCTGCGTGCGGGTGGGAACGGGGCGCGCGATGCGGCGGCGAATGTCGCCCACGACAAAGCGGATATCGGCGAAGAAGCCGTCCAGAATTCCGGTGCGCAGAAAGTTCACGGCCGTGATCCAGATGATGGGCGCCACGACAAGCCCCGTGATGCCGTAAAGCTGCATACCGGCGTACATCGAAAAGAGCATTTGCAGCGATGAAAAGCCCGTCGCTCCGCCGAGCACGCGCGGCTCAAAGATGCGCCGCAGGACATAGAGAACGAGGTACAGGAAAAGGAGCTGTGTCCCCATTTTGAAAAAGCCCAGCACCAGACAGATCAGCCCCCAGGGGACGAGCACCGTGCCCGCACCGAAGAAGGGGATAAAGTCGAGGAAGGCGAGCACCAACGCAATGGGCAGGGGATAGGGCACGCCGATGATGAAGAACGCGGCGAGGATGATGGCCATATCCACCAGCGCGAAGATGAGCTGCGAGCGGAAGAAGCCCAGCACAGCGGTGCGGAAGCTGTGGCCCATCAGCCGCAGCGATTCCTTGCCCTTGGCGCCAACATAGCTGTAGATGTTTTCCCGCAGGTTGGGAAAGTCCGCCGTGATGATGCAGCTGGCCAGCACGAGCACCGTCAGGAAGATCACGAAGCCCGGCACCTCCATAGCGAGGTTGCTGGTGACGCCCACGGCAGAGCCGAGCACGCGGCTGATGAGGTTGCGCAGCCAGTCCCACGCCTGCGCGACCCACGCGAGGATCTCCGTGCGCAGCGTGTCATATTCAGGCGGCAGCAGCGTGAGCAGCTCCTGCGCCTCGCTGTAGAGCAGGTTGTACACGCTCTGAAGCTGGGAGACGATGGTGGGCACAGTGCGCGTCAGGCCGATGAGCTGGGTGATGACCTGCTCGGCAAACGTCAGACACAGGATGAACAGCAGCGCATAAAACACGAGCACCAGAATGTAGGAAAACAGCTTGCGCGTCAGGCGCAGGCGCTTTTGCAGCACGCGGATGACCGGATTGAAGGCCCACGCCATGATGAAGGCCAGCAGGAACGGCATCAGGATGCCCATCAGCGTGCCGCCTCCGAGGATGCACGCGCCTATGGCGAGGACAAGCACAACCAGCTCGATGAGCAGGCGGAAATAGATGGTTCTGGGCGATTCGTCCATAAGCTAGCACTCCTTGCGCATCAGAATTCAGGGTTCGCTCTGCGTTTGAGGCAGGCCGAGGGCCTCGTGCAGCAGACGGGTATTCTCTTCCTGCTTGATGAGTATGCCGTTATCGCCGGCTTTGGAATTGCCGTAGCGCCATGTTCCCTCGAACGGCACGCCGACGGTCATGACCTGCGCTCCCTTCAGCCAGACGACCTGCGCCAGCAGCGCGGCCTGTTCGCCGCCCGACAGGGAGGAGCGCCATGCGTGCTTGAGGCTGTTATAGACGTCGCCAATGCGCGGGAGCGACATGCGGCGGACGGACTCCACCATGCCGGAGAGGAGCTTGCTCTGGCGGCGACCGCGGCCGATATCGTTGTCGAGCTGTCGGCACCGGGCGTAGCAGAGCGCCTGCGCGCCGTTAAGCAGGCATTCGCCCTCGGACAGCGGATAATCCTCATAGATTCCGACGCTGCGGTTGATGTAGGAGGCTTCCTCGGCGGTGAGGGCCACCCTCGCGCCGCCAAGCGCATCCACCAGCTCAATGACGGTGGTGAAGTTGACGCGGAACCAGCCGTCGATCTCGAGGTCAAAGTCGTTTTCAAGGGAGGCGACGAGGCTGTCCTCCCCGTGCATTCTCACGATGGTGTTGATCTTCGCCTCGCGGCCATTTTCGGCTGTGATGAACATGTCGCGCGCGAAGGTGACGCTTGTGATGCGGCTGCGGGAAAAATCGAGCTGCACAAGCATCATCACGTCGCTGCGTCCCGTCTCGTCAAGGGAGCCGTAATTGTCCATGCCCAGAACGAGATACGTCTGCGTTCCGCGGGGATGGAGCAGTGCCAGCGCCGCGAGCAGGATGAGCAGTGCGACGGCGATGACGCCCAGCACCCTGTGCCGGGCAAAAAAGGTGCGGATACTGAAAAGCATGATCTTTCTCCTGAGGATATGGGGATGAAGCGGCGCTCTTTACATGTCAAGCCCGGCGCATGGACGCGCGCGCAGAAGCGCCTCCTTCAGAAAAACGGGGATAAAAACCCACCGAGTAACATAGCATAGTTGAGAGAAAAAATCAAGCGAATGTGGCCCAAACGGGGCATAGTCGAAAGTTTTCCTCGATTTTGGTCGGATGACTTGCAACGCCCGGGCAATTTGTGTATAATAAAAACGATATGGATTTTTGCGCGGGGTATCTCATGGCCCCGTTCAAGATAGCCGCACGGGAATTCTTCCCGCGCGCACAGATGCAAGCAGGGGCTGCCGCCGGGCGGGATGACCTCCGAACGGAGCGCGCCCTTTCCAGATCCAAATACGCGAAAAGCGCTTTTTGGAGCGCTCTTGTTTTGATGCGGGCAAACCCGCGCAAGACGGATGACGCAGACCGTCCATCTGAGGACAGAGAATAGAAAGGAAATATTCCGTGGCAGAGAACGAAAACCAGATCCCCATGAACCCCCAGACGCCCAAGACGGAGACCGCCGGCGAGCCGTCCCGCGCGCCGCGCCGTCCCGCACGCCGCAGATCGTCTCAGCCCGTGAGCGGCGCAGATGCCGTGCAGGACAGGCCTGCCCGTGCGCCCAGAGCGCCGCGCAAGACGGCGAAGCCTGCGCAGGCCCAGCAGAGCGAGCAGGCCGCCGAAGCGTCCAAGCCCAGAACGACCCGCGTGCCGCGCCGCCGCGCCGCCGCCGAGGCGCCCGCCGCGCCCGCGCAGGAGAGCAGAGCCGCCGCACCGCGGCCGAAGCGCGCACCCCGAGCCGCACAGTCTGCCGCAAGGCCCGCGCAGAGCGCGGGTCAGGGCGAGCAGACCGCCGCGCAGCAGAACCGTCCGACCCGCGCGCCGAAGGGACAGCGCCCGCAGGTGGGCCGCCGCCGCGTGTTCCCGCCTGTGCCGCAGGAGGAGAAGCCCTGCATCTCGCAGACGCTTCAGCTTGTGGGCAAAAAGCCGCCGACGATGCGCTCCCGCGCCAGCGAGCATCCCAGCCGCAGCACGCTGCGCATGATTCCGCTGGGCGGCATGTGCGAAATCGGCAAGAACATGACGGCCTATGAATATGGCAGCGATATCATCATCGTGGACTGCGGCCAGATCTTCCCGGATGAGACGATGCCGGGCGTGGATGCAGTCATCCCCGATTTCACCTATGTGCTCCAGAACCGCGACCGCGTGCGCGGCATCTTCATCACCCACGGCCACGAGGATCACATCGGCGGCCTGCCGTACCTGCTGCGCGAGCTGCGCGCCCCGGTCTACGGCGGACGCATGACCATCGAGCTGCTGGGCTACAAGCTCGACGACCGCGTGCCCGGCCTCTCCAAGAGCTGCGAGCTGCATGTCGTCGAGGCGGGGCAGACCGTGCGCGCGGGCTGCTTTGCCGTGGAGTTCATCCACGTCAACCACTCCATCGCCGACGCGTTTATGTTCGCCATCCGCACCCCGGCGGGCATCGTGATGCACTCGGGCGACTTCAAGATCGATTACACGCCCATCAACGGCGAGATCATGGATTTGCAGCGCATCGCGCAGATCGGGCGCGAGGGCGTGCTGCTCTTCGTCTGCGAATCGACGAACATCGAGGTGCCCGGCTTCTCCAAGTCGGAGCGCCACGTCGGCGAATCGATGGCGGAGATGTTCGAGGGCGCGCGCGGCCGCATCTTTGTGGCGACGTTCTCCTCCAACGTCTCGCGTTTGCAGCAGATCTTCACCGCCGCCGAGCGCCATGGCCGCAAGGTCGCGCTCGTGGGGCGCAGTATGCTCAACGTCTTCAACGCGGCCAACAATCTGGGCTACATCCAGATGAAGCCCGATACGCTCATCGAGGCTTCGCAGGTCGATAACTTCCCGCCGGAGCAGGTGGTCATCATCTCCACGGGCTCCCAGGGCGAGCCGATGAGCGCACTGACGCGCATCGCCTTCTCCAACCACCGCGAGATCGAAATCCGCCCCGGCGATACGGTGATTATCTCCGCGACCCCGATCCCGGGCAATGAAAAGCCGATCTACAAGGTCATCAACGAGCTCTACCGCCGCGGCGCGAAGGTCTACTATTCCGCGCTGGCGGATGTGCACGTCTCTGGCCATGCTTCTCAGGAGGAGATCAAGCTGGTGCACAGCCTCGTGCGCCCGAAGTTCTTCATCCCCGCGCACGGCGAGACCCGTATGCTCTACCAGCACGCGGAGCTGGCTCACAAGCTGGGCGTGCCGTTTGAGAATATCTTCATCCTCGCCAACGGCGATATCTTCGAGATCACCCGCGGCTCCGCGCGCGTGACGGGCTTCACCAACGGCGAGGCCGTGCTCATCGACGGCGCGTCCGTCGGCGAGGTGGATAACTCCGTGCTGCGCGAGCGCAAGCTGCTCTCCGACGACGGCGTGGTGGCCATCGCGCTGGCCGTCAATGCGAGAACCGGCGCGCTGGCCGCGCAGCCCGTCGTCAGCGCGATGGGCTTCCTCTACGACAGCGAGCACGCCCGCATCGAGGCCGCCTGCCGTCAGCACGTCGCCAACATGGTGGCGCGCGTGGCCGCCTCCGGCAACAAGGTCAAGGAGGCCGTGTCCTCCGGGCAGATGCAGGGGCAGCTTCGCTCCTTCCTCCATGAGCGCACCAAGCGCCGCCC
>JALFHA010000387.1 GCA_022776785.1 Clostridiales bacterium
GTTGTGGAGCTCCGCGTCAAAGGGCTGCCCCTGCGGATCGTTTTCCTCCACGCCCATCTTGGCGAGCGCGTCCTTCGTCTGGCGCAGAACCATCTCCACGCCGCTTTTGAGCGCGCTCTCCTCCCCGGCGGCGCTGAGCGCGCGCTCGAGGTTATCCACAATGGGCAGCAGCTTGTCGATCGCGTCCCTGCGCCCGTCGTCGTAGGCCTCCTGCCGGATGCCCTCGGTTCTGCGGCGGTAGTTGGCGAACTCGGCCTGCTTGCGCTGGGCCAGATCCAGATATTCGTCGCACTGCGCCCTAGCCTTTTCAAGCTCAGCGGTCAGGCTCTCGACGGTGGGGGCGGCCTCCTTGTCGGGGGTCTGCTGCTCCTGCTCCGCCTGCGCGGCGGGCTGCTCCTTGGCGGCCTCCTTAGCTACGTTCTCCTTTTCCTCGCTGTTCATGCCCTTTGCCCTTTCTTTCACGCTGCCCGCCGCCTGACGGATGCGCTCGCGGAGCGTCCTGTCGTCGGCGTGCTGCTTGTTTTTCTTCTTTTTCATGCTTGCATCATTTCCGTTTCCTGTTTGCCTGTGCACCGGCGCTATCTGCCGCCGTCGTCCGAATCGAGCAGCTCCGTCAGGGAGCGGCCGACCTGCCCAAGCACGGCGAGCACCCTGCCGTACTGCATCCGCGTCGGTCCGATGAGGCCGATGGTGTTCACCCGCCCGTCGTTCATGCGGTAGCTGGCCGAGACGATGGAGCAATCCTTCGTCTCCTCCATGCCCGTCTCCGGGCCGATGCGCACGGAGATTTCCATCTCTCCCCTGTTGGAGAGGAGGGAAACCACCTTCTCGCGCGTCTCCAGCACACTCAGCAGTGAGCGCGCCTTGTCCACGTCCGAGTATTCGGGGAAGTTCAGCAGGTTGGAGCGCCCGCCGACCACGAGGGTCGCTACGTCGCTGGCAGTCTCCTCGCTCTGCTGCGCGCTCATCGCCTGTACCACGGCATCGACGCCGCCGGGGGCGCGCCCCGCCAGCTCGGCAAGCCGCGCGGGCAGCTCGGAGAGCCGCAAGCCGCTGAGCCACTGGGACAGGATGCGCGAGACGGTGTAGAGCTCGTCAGGCTCAATGCCGCTGCGCAGCTCGAGCACGCTCTGGCGGACGCTGCCGCTGCGCGTGACGAGAATCAGCAGCGCGCGCTTGTCCGAAACGGGGACGAGCTGCAAATGGCTGAGCTCCTGCTCGCTGCGCGGGCTGCTAGTCATCACAGCGGTGGTGTAATGCGTCATGCTGGAGAGCGCCTTTGCAATCCGCACGGACAGCTCCTCCACCTGATGGGCGCGCCGGTCGAAGCACTGACCGATGAAGGCCTTCTCCTCGGCGCTCAGCGCCGCGGGCGTGAGCATCTGATCGACGTACAGGCGGTATGCTTTATAGGAAGGGATGCGCCCCGCCGACGTGTGCGGCGAGTCGAGATACCCCAGCTCCTCCAGGTCGCTCATCTCGTTGCGGATGGTAGCCGAGGAGAGCTTCTGCTCATACTTGCGTGAAATCGTTCGGGAACCGACGGGCAGCGCGGTCAGGATGTAGTCATCGATGATCGCCTGCAAAATGCGGTACTTGCGATCAAGGCGTTCCATCGCGCACCCTCCTTTCGGCTGATCGATCATCTGCTGTTGTTAGCACTCTTTCTTGTCGAGTGCTAATCAGCGTGATAAAGATACCACGACAGGGCCGTTTTGTCAACAGCCTTTCGCATCTTTTTTGCCAGAAACCGGCGTTTCCAGCGCTTCCCGGCGGACGCACGGCCGCGGGAAGCGACGTTTCAGCCGTGCCATGCAGGTTTTAGGCGGCTATCTGCGGTTTTCGCGCTCGCGCAGCAGCTCCACGAGCACACCGTTCATCACATCCATGCCCCGGGGCGTGAGGCGCAGGCGTTTCCCATCCCTTTCCATCAGGCCGCCCTGCGCCATCCGCAGGAGGCTCCGGGGCCAAATTTTCTCAGGCTCTGCGCCGAAGTCCCGCGCAAAGCGCGCCGCGTCCACGCCGCGTGTCATGCGCAGGCCCATCATCATCCGCTCGAACATGCGCTCCTCGCGCGTGCCGCTTCCCTCCTGCCTGCGTGCCGGGCAGGGCGCGTCGGTCAGCGCCATGTAGTCTGTCCAGCAGGCCGGGTTGGCAAACCTTTTTCCGTCCATATCGCTGTGCGCCGCCAGCCCGAGTCCCAGATAGGGCAGGCATTCCCAGTAAACGATGTTGTGCCTGCATTCCCTGCCGGGTTTTGCGTAGTTGGATACCTCATAGCGCGCAAGCCCCGCCCCGCGCGTCATTCTGGCGGTGATGGCGTCCATCTGTGCCAGCGCATCCTCGTCCGGCAGCGGCGCGCACGTTCCCTCTGCGGCCTGCGCGCTCAGCGGCGTGCCCTCCTCCAGAATGAGCGCATAGCAGCTCACATGCGTGACATCCAGCGACAGCGCGCGCTCAAGCGTCTCGCGCCACAGCGTTGGCGTCTGCCCCGGCAGGCCGAGCATCAGGTCAAGGCTCAGGTTTTCAAAGCCCGCCTCCCGTGCCATGTGCACAGCCTGCACCGCCTCCGCCGCCGTGTGGATGCGCCCGATGGCCTCCAGCAGCCCATCGTCAAGGCTCTGCACGCCCAGCGACAAACGGTTCACCCCGGCGGCACAGTATGCGTCGAGGTTCTCCCGCATCAGCGTGCCGGGGTTTCCCTCCATGGTAATCTCCGCGTCGGGCGCAAGGTCAAAGCACGCGCGCAGCTCATCCATCAGCTGCGCAAGCTGGCGTCCATCCAGCAGCGTCGGCGTGCCCCCGCCGAAAAAGACCGTTCGCACCCGCCTGCGCCCAAAGAAGGCCGCCTGCGCGCGCATTTCGCGGCAGACGGCCTCCACATAGCTTTGCTTCTGCGAGAGCTTCCCCGCAAAGGAGGCAAAATCGCAGTAGGCGCACTTTTTGACGCAGAACGGGATGTGGATATAGATGGAGATTTCTTCCATGCGCTCACTCCCATGAGGTTTGCATTCTGTTGTTCCCATTTTCTGCACAATCCTGTCGTCAGGGATCGCTTCGCTCCCTGACGGGATTCTGCGCAAGCCTGCCGTCAGGGGTCGCTTCGCTTCCTGATGGGATTCTGCACAGGCTCGCCGTCAGGGGTCACTTCGCTTCCTGACGGATTTGGGGAACTGCTGCGCATCAGGGTTACGTCAGGGCTGCTGCCCTGAAACCTGCCTGAGGGGCATTGCCCCTCAGACTCCCTTCTTCGCTTCGCACTGATCCTTGCCGCTTATCTCAGTCATCCATTTCAGTCATCCATCTTCAGCACGGCCATGAACGCCTCGCTGGGCACCTCGACGCTGCCGAGCTGGCGCATCTTCTTCTTTCCCTCCTTCTGCTTCTCCAGCAGCTTGCGCTTGCGCGAGATATCGCCGCCGTAGCACTTGGCGAGCACGTCCTTGCGCATGGCCTTGACGGTCTCGCGCGCGATGACCTTGCCGCCGATGGCCGCCTGAATCGGGATCTCAAAGAGCTGGCGCGGGATGACATCCTTGAGCTTCTCGGCGATGGAGCGGCCGCGCGCATAGGCCCTGTCCCGGTGGACGATCATCGACAGCGCGTCGCACATCTCGCCGTTGAGCAGCATATCCAGCTTCACCAGATCGCTCTGCTGGTAGCCGCACAGCTCGTAGTCATAGCTGGCATAGCCGCGGCTGCGGCTCTTGATCTGGTCGAAGAAATCGAAGATGATCTCGTTGAGCGGCATCTCGTAGTGCAGGCACACGCGTTGTCCCTCGTAGACCATATCCTTGAACACGCCGCGCTTGTTCTGGCAGACCTCCATCAGCGCGCCGACGTACTCCTGCGGCGTATGCACGCTGACCTTGACGTATGGTTCCTCCATGTAGTCGATGACGCCCGTGGGCGGCAGATTGGAGGGGTTGTCCACATCCACCTCGGTGCCGTCCGTCTTGTGCACCTTGTAGATGACACTCGGTGCGGTCGTAATCAGCGCGAGGTCGAACTCGCGCTCCAGCCGCTCCTGAATGATCTCCATGTGCAGAAGGCCGAGGAAGCCGCAGCGGAAGCCGAAGCCGAGCGCCTGGCTCGTCTCCGGGTCGTAGGTCAGGGAGGCGTCGTTGAGGCGCAGCTTCTCCAGCGCGTCCTTGAGCGCCTCATAATCCGCGCCGTCCGCCGGATAGATGCCGCAGAAGACCATCGGGTTCACCTGACGGTAGCCGGGCAGCATCTCCGCCGCGGGGTTGGCGTCGTCGGTGATGGTGTCTCCCACGCGCGTGTCGTGCAGGTCCTTGATAGATGCGGCGATATAGCCGACGTCGCCCGCGCGCAGCTCGTCGCGGGGCACATAGCCGGGGCTGCGCACACCGACCTCCACCACGTCAAAGCACGCGCCGGTATTCATCATGCGGATGCGCATCCCCGCGCGCACGCTGCCCGAGACGATGCGCACAAAGCAGATCGCCCCTCGGTAGTTGTCGTAGAAGGAATCGAAGATCAGCGCCTGAAGCGGCGCATTCTCGTCGCCCTCCGGTGCGGGCATCATCGTCACGACGCTCTCGAGCACCTCGTCAATGCCAATGCCAGCCTTGGCGCTGATGAGCGGCGCCTGCGACGCGTCCAGCCCGATGATCTCCTCAATCTCGCCGCGCACCTCGTCGGGGCGCGCGCTGGGCAGGTCGATCTTGTTGATGACCGGCACAATTTCAAGGTTGTGCTCGAGCGCCATGTAGACGTTGGCCAGCGTCTGCGCCTCCACGCCCTGCGTCGCATCCACCACCAGCAGCGCGCCCTCGCACGCAGCCAGCGCACGGGATACCTCGTAGGTGAAGTCCACATGGCCGGGGGTGTCGATGAGGTTGAGCGTGTAGGTCTGCCCGTCCCTCGCGGTGTATTCCATGTTCACGGCCTTGCTCTTGATGGTGATGCCGCGCTCGCGCTCCAGCTCCATCGAGTCGAGAATCTGCTCGACCATCTCCCGCTTCTGGTATACGCCGGTCTTCTCCAGCAGCCTGTCCGCCAGCGTGGATTTGCCGTGGTCGATATGCGCGATAATGCAGAAATTGCGAATGGCGTTCATGCGTTGATTCATCAATCGGTTTCCTCCGTTTGTCTCTATCCCATTAACCCGGCGCGCCCCACGCGCCTGCAAGCACCAACACAAGGCCCAAAAGCTGCATCACCGTCTGCCAGAGCGCACCGTAGCGCAGGCGGATGCCGCCCAGATGCTCCATCGCCTCCAGCTCGCGTGCCAGAAGGATGAGCGCCGCACCGGCAGATGAGCAAATTGCGGCGGCCAGCTTAAGCGGCGGCGCAGCCAGCCTCGATGCCGCCAGCGCGACGGCAGCAGCGGCGCTCAGCGCCGGGAGCGCGCCCAGCACGCCCCACAGTGCGCGCAGCAGCAGCGGCTGCCGCCGGTTGAAGGCGATGAGCGCCAGAAACAGCACCGCGTGGATGAACAGGGTGACAATCATCGCCCCCTGCAAAACGACGTTGAGCGGCAGGCTCTGCGCCGCATAGCGCCGGAAGAAGGCCAGCAGCAGCGCGCCGTCAGCCAGCGCGCGCAACCCCGCCGCCCACAGGTAGCGCTGCCGGATTGCTCCGCAGACGGGCGCATACCCCAGTGAAATGCCCTCCGCGAGCCAGTACAGCGCGATGGCCGCCGCACAGCCGCCCGCCAGCGCACCGCCCGAGGCGAGCACGCCAAGCGCGCCGAGCGAGAGCAGGTACAAAAGCACTGGAAACCGCGCGCGCGTCACGGCAAGCTGCGCCCGCA
>JALFHA010000393.1 GCA_022776785.1 Clostridiales bacterium
GTGCTCGCGCACCTGAGCGTATTCCTCATCCGTGAGCTGGCCCGGCTTGTTGAGCACGGCGCTCGGGACAAAGCATTTGCCGACATCGTGATACAGCGCGGCCAGCATCAGGCTGTGGCGTCGGCTCTCGCTGAGCTCCAGCCGCTGGCTGAGGGCGTTGGCATAGCCCATGACGCGCTTGCAGTGCCCGGCTGTGTAGTGATCCTTGAGCTCAATCTGCTCGTTGAGGGTGTTCATGTCGCCGACGAGATGGGCGACCTCGGAGAACATCGGACGGGAGCTGACGCAGAGAAAATCGGCATCCTCAAGGGGCGTGAGCAGGATATCCTCCGACAGGCTGTCGAAGTAGAAGGAATCCCCCGTATGCAATATCTCCTCCCTGTCGCCAAGGCGCATGGCAAGCCGCCCGGAGAGCAGCAGATAGAATTCGAGACGGGGCTGCTCGCGATTGGGCGTGAGCCAGAGCAGCGAATGCGCCGCAATATGGTTGGTGATGACGGACATATCGTCGCGCTCAAGCAGAAGGCGATAGGCGTTGCAGCTCTGATTCACCTCAAGCAAAGACTCACCGGAACGAAGAATGACGGGCTTATCCATGAAAAACCTCCCCTCACGGGCTGCGGAAGCCTGCCGTCGCAGGCATCCCGGCACAGGGATGAGCAAATGCATACCAGAATTATAGCGTGCCGCGGACGGTTTTGTCAATGCCGCCGCGCTCAGAGCACCACATCCTGCGGGCGGTAGCCTGCGGGCAGCGGCTCCTCTTCGAGGAAACGGAAGCTGTCATCGCGCAGGATGGGCAGAAATGCCTCGTAGGGGATGCGCGGGAATTCGCAGCCATAGCCGCTCGCGCCGAACCATCCGCCCTCATGCGCGCGCAGGTTCAGGTCGCGCGCGAGCTTGGTCATGTTGCAGCAGTCGTGCACGGAGATGCCCCAGTTCTCCTCGTCCGCCGCGCGCATGAAGCGCAGCGTCAGCTCGTGGCTCCAGATGGGGGAGAGGTAGCCTAGGCGCGTCATCACCATCGGCTCGCCCTCGTAATTGGGCAGATTGTTGGGATTGAGGTGCAGCTCTGCGCAGTTGATGAAATCCAGCCCTGTGGAAAGAATCATGTCCTTCTTGCGCATGAACGTCTCGAAGAATTCCGGGGTCATCGGCGTCTCGATGCCCACGCGCGAAATGAAGCGCTTCGCCGTGCGGATGCTTTCGATGACGGAGTCCGCGCAGTTCGTCGCGCCGAGGTTGAAGCGCAGCTCGTCAAGCCCCGCCTCGCCCAGCGCGCGCAGGTTGGATTCGTTCGCCAGCGTGCCGTTGGTGTACATGTGCTGATGCACCCCGGCGGCGCGGAAACGGCGGATGACATCGGGATACAGCTCAATCTCCATGAACGGCTCGAGATAGACGTAGGCGACCCCGGTGGGCTTTTTCTGGATGGACAGCAGCAGGTCGATATCCTCGGCGCGGATCTTCGTGCCGCCGATTTCCCACAGCCCTTCGCCGATGGGCGGCTGGCAGTCGAGCTCGCCGTAGTTGTAGCAGAATCTGCACTGGATGTTGCACTTGTTCGTCCTGCGCACGGCGCTCAGGCCCGTGCCCAGCAGGCAGGAGCGGCAGCCCTGCGGAAAGCGCTCACCCGGGCCGACAAAGCGCGTGCGCCCGTCAAGCGATTGCAGATGGGGAATCTGCGCGGCCAGCGCGTCAAGGCGCGCCTGCTCCGCTGCTTCGATCTGCGCAAGCGCAGCGAGGGCGATTTCCTGCTGATGGGGCAGCAGCTCCTCCTCGGGCGGCAGGGCTGCAAAAAACTCGAACCACATCAGAGCGTCCTTTTTGGATATCTTCATAAGCATAGCCTCCGGGCTGCATGGTCTTGGAAAGCCGCGCCGTGTCGCTGCGCAGCGCGATCCGCTTCATTATAGCATAAAACCGCGGCGGGAGCAATCGACGGTTGCGGCAGCTTGCGATTTCGGCTATAATGGAGAAAATTGTGCGCGGGGGATGGCCTATGCAGGAGCTTCAGAGAATTGTGGACCGGGCGAAAAGGCTCGTTTTCTTTGGCGGCGCGGGTGTATCAACGGCGAGCGGCATCCCCGATTTCCGGGGCGGGGACGGGCTGTACCGTCAGCAGTTTGGCGAGCTGACGCCGGAGATGATGCTCAGCCAGTCGTTTTTCTATCTGCATCCGGATGCGTTTTTCGCGTTCTACCGTCAGTATATGCTTCATCCCGGGGCGCGCCCCAACGCGGCGCACCAAAAGCTCGCGGAGCTGGAGCGCTCAGGGAAGCTGACCGGTCTGGTGACGCAGAATATCGACGGCCTGCACCGCATGGCGGGCAATCGCCTCGTGTATGAAATTCACGGCACGGTGCATGAGAATGCCTGCATCGACTGTGGCCGGCCGTACAGCCTTGAGTGGCTGCTGGGGACGCAGGGCGTGCCGCGCTGCGAGGATTGCGGCGGCGTGGTGAAGCCGAGCGTCGTTCTCTACGGCGAGGCGCCGGATCACTACGCGATGACGGGCGCGTGCCGGGAGATTTCGCGCTGCGATACGCTCATCGTCGCGGGAACGAGCCTGAGCGTCGAGCCCGCGGCCTCGTGCCTTGAATACTTTCACGGGAAGGCGCTGGTCGTCATCAACCGCGAGGAGACGCCCGCGGATGTGCGCGCGTCGCTCGTCGTGCGCGGCGACGTGGCGGAGGTCATGGGCGGGATACGGGTATAGTCAAGCGCCGCAGGGAGGGTGCAGATTGGCTCCTCCTGCGGCGCTGTTTTTCAGTTTTGAGCGATATGCAGCGTGAAGCAGAAGCAGGAGCCCTTGCCCGGCTCGCTTTCCACAGTCATCTCCTCGCCCAGATGCTTCATGATCTCATAGGCGATGGCCAGGCCAAGCCCCGTGCCGCGGCTGTGGTGCGACTTGTCCGCCTTGTAGAAGCGGTCAAAGACGTGCGGCAGATCCTCCGCTCCGATGCCCACGCCGGTATCCGTCACGCTCACGCGGATGATGCCGCCCTCCACGCGGGCGCTCAGCGTCACCGTGCCGCCCTCGGGCGTGTACTTGAAGGCGTTGTCCAGCAGCGCGACGAGAACCTGCTGCGTGCGGTCCGGGTTGCCTGTCACATCGGGCAGCGCGTCGGGAACATCGTAGACGAACGTCTGCTGATAGTCCTCAGCGTAGGCGGAATAGGTGTCGTGGATGACGTCGAGCACGCCCTTCGGCGAAAAGATGCTGCGCGAAAGCGAGACCGTGCCGCTTTGCAGGCGGGAGAGCTCGAGCATGTCGTTCACCAGCCGGGAGAGGCGCATCGTCTCGCGCAGGATGACGTTGTAGGTCTGCTGGCGCTGCTCCTCGGTCTTGATGAGGCCGTCGCGCAGCGGCTCCATCAGCGCGCGCATGGCCGTCAGCGGCGTGCGCAGCTCGTGGGAGACGTTGGCCACATAGTCGCGGCGCGTCTGCTCCAGCCGCTCGGCGCTGGTCACGTCGGAGACGATGCCCACGCAGCCGGTGATCTCCCCCTGCGGCCCGGGCAGCGGAGAGATGGACACGCGCAGAGCCGTATCGCCGCGCCAGATGGTATCCCTGGCGCTGTGGCCGCTTGAGAGCGCCTCGTCAAAGAGCGCGAAGACCTCCGGTGCGGCGGCGCGCACGTCGCTGTCGCCTGCATCAAGGTGAAGCAGGTCGCCCACGGCGGGATTGAGCAGCGTCGTTTCGCCCTGCGCGCCCACGGCGATGATGCCCTCCGACAGGCCGTTGATGAGGCTTTGCAGCCGGTTGCGCTCGAGCTGGAGGGAGGAGATCGTCGCCCCCAGCTCGGAGGAGAGGTAGTTCAGCGCGCGGCCCAGCTCGCCGAACTCGTCGGGCCGCTGGTCGTCGGCGCGCACGGTGAGGTCGCCGCCGGCCATTGTCAGCGCGACGGAGCGCATCCGCGCCAGCGGGCGGGACATGCGCGAGGCGAAGTAAACGACGATGGGCAGCAGCAGCAGGGCCACCAGCAGCAGCGAAAAGGTGATGGTGTTGGAGAGCGCCTGCATACCGCTCATGACCTCGGTCATTGACTGGGCCATGAAGACCGCGCCGACTACGTCTCCCCAGAAGGTGATGGGCAGGGCCACGGCGACGATGCTGCCGGTCATGACCTCCTCGCCGGAGGCGTCGCCCTCCTGCGCCTCGCTCTGGGCGATGCCGCCCAGCACGCTTTCGCCTGAGGCATCCTCCTGCGCTGCGGTGCGGGTAGCGACGAGATCCTCCGGCGAGCCGATATGCGTGGCGATCTCGCCGGAGAGCACCGTGGGCAGCATGGAGTTGGCCAGCGCGGCGGGCAGCTTGCCCACGCGGCGGCCAGAGGACTGCTGCGTGCGGATGAGCGTGTCGCCGTTGGCGTCCACCACCCAGACGGTTGCCTCCCACTGGGAGGTGCTGCGCCCGATGAGCGGCACGAGGTAGGCGGTGGAGATTTCGCCGCGCAGCGTGCTCTCGATATAGCCCGCGATGATCTGCCCCTTGGGAATCAGGTCGTCGATCTTGTTCTGTGCAAACAGCCGCGGGGAGATGACGTTGTAGATGCCGATAATCAGCACGGCAAAGAGAAGCACCGTGCCGTAGACGAGCATCAGCGTGCGGCGCAGGAACGTGCTGTAGCGCTTCATGTGTTGGCCTCGAACTTGTAGCCCACGCCGTAGACGGTCACGATGTCCCACGCCTTGCCCATCTCCTCGCAGGCGAGCTTCTGGCGCAGGCGCTTGATGTGCGTATCGACCGTGCGCGTGTCGCCGAAGAAATCATAACCCCAGATGCGGGAGAGAATCTGCTCCCGGTCGAACACGCGGCCCGGATGGCTGGCAAGCAGGTAGAGCAGCTCCACCTCGCGCGGGGTGCAGGCGATGCTCTGCCCGCTGAGCTTGACGCTGTAGCGCTCGGGCTGAATCTCGAGCGTGCCGTAGGTCAGCGTGGTGAGCGGCTCCTCGCTCGGCTCGGCGGAGGAGGCGCCTGTGCGCCGCAGCACCGCCTTGATGCGCGAGACGACCTCACGCGGGGAGAAGGGCTTGACGATGTAGTCGTCCGCGCCCATTTCAAGGCCGAGAATGCGGTCGATTTCCTCGCCGCGCGCGGTCAGCATGATGATGGGGAGCTGACTCTCCCGGCGCACGGTCTGGCAGACCTCCATGCCCGACATGCCCGGCATCATCTGGTCGAGCAGCATCAGGTCGTAGTGCTCCTTTTTGATCATCTCCAGCGCCTGCTTGCCGTCGTAGGCGGAATCGTGGAGGAAATCCTCATTGTCCAGGTAAAGGGAAAGCGACTGATGCACGATAGCGTCGTCGTCGCAGATCAGAATGCGCGCATTTTTGCTCATAAAGGCTCACCTCATGGCTCCAGTATAGGGCAGACGTGTGGCGCAAATGTGAAAGCGCCGGGGAGGAAAAAGGGCGTTTCCCGCAGGGAGGGGGAAACGCCGCATGTTTTAGCAAAAGCGCCTTGCAGCGATCGCCCGAAGCGTTACGCCTGCGGCAGCACGGACAGGCGGATGGGCGCATCGGCGTAGGGTACGAGTTCCGCCTCGAACGGCTCGCCCGTCTCGCCCAGATCGATAGGCGGCTGATCGCAGCTCGCCCCGCGCATCCCCCACGCGGGGACACGCACGGCCTGCGCCAGCAGCGTGACGCCAAGCTCCGTCTCGCGCGCCTCGATGGGCGTATCGCGCACGAGCGCCGCGCCGAAGGGCTCCACGGCGTACAGGCTGGTTTCCCCGCCGTCCTCCTTCTGGATGGCCTTGGGGGCAAAGGCAAAGCGCAGCGGCCCGCGCATGACGCTCACCGCCTGATGGAACGCGGGCACACGGGCGACGGTCATCGGCAGGGTGAGCAGAATCTCGTCGCCGTCGCGCCACTGGCGGTTGATGGTCAGCAGCTCGCCGGCCCTGGCCGGAAGGATCTCGCCGGAGACGGCCGCCGTCGCACCCTGCGCCCACGCGGGGATGTGCAGGTGAAGAGGGAAGGCCGCGCCGCCCTCAGCATGTACGGCGATGCGCACGCTGCCGCTGACCGGATAACGGCTCTCCACGTCGAGGCGAACCATTGTCCCGCCGAGGCGGTAGCGCACCGTGCAGGGGGCGTAGCCGAAGGCGCACAGCCCCTCGTCGCGCGAGAGCATCCACTGCCGCTGGGCAAAGCGCGGCAGCGCTGCGAGCAGCGCGCACAGGGCGCGGCCATTCTTCAGGGAGAAGAGGCTATCACCCGCATCCGTCAGCGGGAAGCGCGCCTCGCGGCTCACACGCGTCTGGTTGGCCTGCTGCATGGGCTGCACGCTG
>JALFHA010000397.1 GCA_022776785.1 Clostridiales bacterium
GTAGTTCTGATAGGAGCCCATGAAGCAGGAGAGGATCACCTTGCAGGGCAGGATGCCCTTCTCGCTCACGCGCACGCCCTCGGGGCGCATCATCACGGTGTGCTCCTCGCCCACGGCGATGGCCGTCTCCGGCTTGCGGACGGGGAAGCGGACGCCGCCGAAATCGACGGTGACGGCGTCGCTCTCCACGGCTGCGACCTTCACCTTCAGGAAGTTCGCTTCGCCGATGAAGTCCGCGACGAACTCGCTGCTCGGGTGGTAGTAGATTTCCTCCGGCGTGCCCATCTGCGCGATGACGCCCTTGTTCATGATGATGATGCTGTCGGAGATCGCCATCGCCTCCGCCTGATCGTGCGTGACGTAGACGGCGGTGATGCCCAGCTGCTGCTGAATGCGGCGAATCTCCGTGCGCATGGAGACGCGCAGCTTCGCGTCGAGGTTGGAGAGCGGCTCGTCAAAGAGCAGCACGCTCGGCTCGACGACCATTGCGCGGGCGAGCGCCACGCGCTGCTGCTGGCCGCCGGAGAGCTGGTTCGTCATGCGCTGCTCCATGCCGGAGAGCTCCACGAGGTCAAGAATCTTCTCGATGCGCTCGTGCATCTCGGCCTTGGGCACCTTGCGCAGGCGCAGGCCGTAGGCCACGTTGTCGTAGACGTTGTAGTGCGGGAAGAGCGCGTAGCTCTGGAAGACCATCGCCGTATCGCGCTTGTTGGGGGTCAGGGCGTTGATGGGCTCCTGACCGAGGTAGATTTCGCCCTCGTCCGGGCTTTCAAAGCCCGCGATCATGCGCAGGGTGGTCGTCTTGCCGCAGCCCGACGGACCCAGCAGCGTCACGAAGCTGCCCGGCTTGATGTCAAGCGATACGTCGTGCACGGCGTAGAACTGCTTGCCCGTCTTGGGATCGTTATAGATTTTGGAGATATGCTCCAGGCGGACGCCCTTCTTTTCCTTGGAGGCCATATCAGTCCCCCTCCTTTACTCGCATCTGTTTGCTGGTTCCGAAATGGCGAATCACCCAGTTCATCAGCACGATGGCTGCATAGGTGATGATAATCAGGATTGTCGCATACGCGCAGGCCACGCCGTAGGCGCCCTTCTCGGCGAACTCGTTGATGCGGCAGGTGATGAGCAGGTAGCGCGGCGTCACCAGCAGGATGACGGCGCTGATGGCGGTGATGGAGCGCACGAACGTCGTGACAAGGCCGCTGAAGAACGAATCCTTGATGAGCGGCAGGGTGACGGTCATGAACACACGGCCGCTGCCCGCGCCCAGATCGTAGGCCGATTCCTCGATGGACTTGTCAATCTGCCGCAGGGCGGAGATGCCGCTGCGCGTGCCCACAGGCAGGGAGCGCACGACGAACACGATGACGAGGATGATGCCAGTGCCGTAGATGCCCTGCATGAAGCCCGTGCGGAAGATGCCGCCCGCGAAGCCGCGGATGTAGCCCACGCCCAGCACGGTGCCGGGGACGGCCATCGCCAGCATGGAGACGAATTCGATGAAGCCCTTGGCGCGGAACTTCTTCTTCACCACGAGGTAGGAGATGATCATGGAGAGCAGCGCCGTGATGGGCGAGGCGATGAGCGAGAGCACGAAGCTGTCCTTGAACGCCTTGAAGCCGTCGTCGCGGAAGAGCTGCTGGAACCACTTGAGCGAGAGACTGTAGTCGCGTCCCCAGAGCTTGAAGAGCGCGCCGAAGGGGATGGCGATGTACATCATGATGACGAACGCCGAGATCACGGAGCAGATCGTCACCAGCGGCACGCGCACGCTGCGGTCATCGATGGGCGTGCGGGCGCGGCTGGCCTTGCCGGTGAGGGTGGCGGCGGTCTTCTTTTCCAGATAGTACTTCTGGATGAGGAAGAGCACCAGCGTGATGCACAGCAACACCACGGCCATCGCGGCCGCGCCGTTGGTGTCGTAGCTGCCGCCGGTGATGCGCAGGTAAATCGTCGTGGCGAGCGTGTCGTAGCTGCCGCCGATCATCATCGGATTGGCGAAGTCCGCCACGGACTCGATGAATGTGACGAGGAACGCGTTGCCCAGGCCCGGCAGCATCAGCGGCAGGGTGACGGTGGTAAAGACCTTCCAGCGGCCCGCGCCCATGTTGCGCGCGGCTTCCTCCATGGAGGGATCGATGTTCTTGAGCAGACCCTTGAGCATCATGTAGCACACGGGGAAGAAGGTAAGAATCTGCACGATGGCGATGCCGCTCAGGCCGTACACGTCGCTGTCATAGATGCCCAGCAGCTTGCGGGTGATGAGGCCGCCGCGGCCAAAGAGCAGGATCATCGACAGCGAGAGCACGAACGGCGGGGAGACGACGGGCAGCGTGGAAACCACGTCGAACATCTTGCGCGTCACGCGCGAGCGGACGTTGACGTAGCAATCCACATACGCAAAGAGCAGGCCGATGATGACCGAGCCAAAGCCCGTAATCAGGCCGAGCACGAGCGTGTTGGTGAACGCCCGCTTGAACGTGTAGTCCGCAAAGATGCGGGGGAAGGCCGCCAGCGTCAGGGAGTTGTTCTTGACCTTGACGTAGGTCTCGGCGGGGTTGACCTCCTCGCCCTCCTTGAGCGCCCTTCCGTTTTTTGCGAAGAGGTAGCCGGTCGAGCCGGACAGCTCCTCGAGGGTCAGCGTGGCTGCCTTGCCCTTCTTGTCAAGGATGGTGACGCTTGCGCCGTCCTTGCTGTAAGGGACGTCGGCCCCGCCGGAGAGCACCGATTCCAGCGGAACCAGCGCGGTATCCTGCACATACACGCTGTCGAGCAGCAGCATGGCCAGCGGATAGAGGATGAAGAGCATCAGCAGAACGATGAGCAGCAGGATGGTAAAGACCATCAGCGGATCGGCGAAGAACTTCTTGCGCTCCAGCGCCGCGCTTTGATGTGTTTTCACGGGCATACACCCCTTTGAAGGTCAGCCGCCGCGCATCGCGCGGTTTGCGCGGGGCGGTGTGATAGAAAGAAGGGGGATGGGGCCGGGCCCCATCCCCCGAAGGCTTCGCAAGCGTCGCCGCTCGGGCAGGCGTTACTCAGTCTTGAAACGGCTGTCAGCCGCGTCGCCCAGCGCGTTGAAGAAGTCGCTGACGTACTGGGAGGTGTTGTTCTTCGCGTCCTCAAAGTCGTAGTCGATCACGTTGTCCGGATCAAGGCCGAAGGGCTGCACAGCCTCAGGCTGCTGCGCGGTCTTGATGACGAGGAACTGATAGCTCTCCGCGTCGTCCGCCAGTTCCACGCACTCGGGAGACAGGGCGTACTCAATCCACAGCTTCGCGGCGTTCTCGTGCGCACAGCCCTCAAAGATGGCGGTGGCGCCGATTTCAAAGCTCGTGCCCTCGGACGGGATGATGAGCGCGATGTTGTCATAGCCGGACAGGATCTGCGCGATGCCGTCGTGCAGGAAGCCGATGCCGATGACGCACTCGCCGATGCCGACCTTCTTGGACGGGCCGGAGCCGGACTTGGTGTACTGCGCGATGTTCTTGTCGAGCTCCACGAAGTACTTCATGGCCTCGTCATGGCCCTTGAGCTGCACCATCGTGTTGATGATGAGCTTCGCGGTGCCGGCGGTGTTCGGGTTGGACATCCAGACAAGACCCTTGTACTCGGGCTTGAGCAGGTCGTCCCAGCTCTTGGGGGCCTCGAGGCCCAGGCGCTCGAGCTCCTCGGTGTTCACCATGAAGCCGAGGATGCCCTTGTAGATGCCGTACCAGTAGCCGTCGGCGTCGCGGTACATGGGGGCGGAGAGGTCGGCGGCGTTGGCGGCTTCATAAGCCATCAGCAGACCAGCCTTGGCGCTCTCGTTGTAGGGATCGGTCGTGCCGCCGAACCAGACGTCGGCGGACGGGTTGCCGGCTTCCTCGGTGATCTTCGCCTGCACCTCGCCGGTGGACAGACGCTGATAGTACGTCTTGATGCCGTACAGCTCCTCAAAGTGCTTGGCGGCAGCGGCAACGTAGGGCTCCTCGCAGGAGCCGTAGACGACCAGCTCGCCCTCCTCCTGGGCGGCCTTGATGAGCGCTTCGTCGATCTCAGCGCTCGCAAAGCTCACGCAGGCGAGCACCATCACGGCAGCCAGCAGCAGTGTAAAGAGTTTCTTCATGGTTTTCGCTCCTTTCACGTTTTCCAGCCTGTACAGTCGCTTCGTTTATGCAGGCTGAGTGTGTTTTGCTACGGAACATTATAAATGTTGCACAGGAGCGTGTCAACCACTTCGATAAAAAATTGTTAAAAGAATGTAAATTCGCACAGGGGAGCACTTGCCAGTCTGTCCGTGACATGCTATGATAACGGCATGTAGGCAGGCATGTGCTACGGGTGGTTCCTCCGCAACGGCGTACAGGAGCGGAGGTGATGCGAATGACGATTGT
This sequence comes from Clostridiales bacterium, assembly GCA_022776785.1. Lineage (GTDB taxonomy): Bacteria > Bacillota > Clostridia > Christensenellales > Aristaeellaceae > Ventricola. The sequence goes on from JALFHA010000397.1 coordinate 4,380, forward strand.
TGATGCTCTCAGCTTTCTTCTCGCAGTCGCCGGTTTGGTTTTCACGGCGTATATTGCCGGAACGCAGAACAGACGATAATAAAAAAACCGCCTCGCAGCTGGCCCCTGCATGGCGGTTTGCTGGCCAATAAACAGCCTGTTGTAGTGGTTTTCCACTCGTAGGAGCAACTCCCTACCTGCCTACATTGTACGCTATCCCGCCGCTTCTGTCAAGCCAGAGGCGGCGGGTTTTCGCTTTCATTACAGCACCAGCGCCTCGACGAGCAGCACCACGGCGCAGCAGCTCACCGCGACGGGGAAGAGCCCCGCGCCCAGGTAGGCCAGCACCGCGCCCACGGCGAGGGCGAGTGCCCCGGCCAGCGGGCTCTGCGTCGCCTCGACGATGGCCGGGAAGGTCATCACGGCGAGCGTAACGTAGGGCACATAAAAGAGGAAGGAGCGCACAAGGCGGCTGCGGATGGGCTTGCGGATGAGCGTCAGCGGGAGCACGCGGATGAGATAGGTGACGCCCGCCATGATGGCGATGTAGAGATTGACGTTTCTCATGGCTGCACCTCCCCGCCCTCGGAGGCGTCGGGATCGGGCAGATCGCGCACGGGGAAGAGGATGGCTGCGCCCAGCGAGAGCGCCACCGTCAGCACGATAGTGCGCGTGCCGGAGGACCAGCCGCTCACGACGGGCAGGCGGCCCGCCGCCCAGCTCGCGCCAAAGCCCAGCAGCACCAGCGCCGCGATGATGCGGCTCTTGCGCGCGGGCGGGATGATGATGGCGAGAAACATGCCATAGAGCGCCACGCTCAGCGCGCTGACGATGCGCGCGGGCAGCAGGTTGCCCAGCACGATGCCGCAGGAGGTGCCCGCCGCCCACGGGATGACCGAGGTGAGGATGACGCCGTAGGTGTAATACGGGTCAAGCGGCGCCGGGCGCGCGATAGAAACGCCGAAGATTTCATCCGTCACAGCCGTGCCGATGAGCAGGCGATGGACAAAGGGCATGTCCGGCGCAAAGCGCTGGCTCAGCGCGCAGCTCATGAGCAGGTAGCGCGCGTTGGCAACCAGCGTGATGATGGCGATTTCCCAATACGTGGCCTGCGCGGCGATGGAGGTAAAGACGGCGTATTCCCCCGCCGAGGCGGAGGTCAGCAGGCTGGCGACAAAGCCCTGAAGGGCGCTCAGACCTGCGCCGCGCGCGCAGATGCCCAGCGAAAAGGATACGGCGAAATACCCCAGACCGATGGGCACGCCGTCGCGCAGCCCCTGGCGGAAGGCCGCGCCGTGGTCAAGGCCGGCAAACGCGCCGGCGGATTCGTGGTGCTTCATGGTGTCACTCCTTTGCAGACAGGGAGTATTATACCAGAACATGCGCATGGTAGCAAATGGAATTCGCATACAAATGCGTGCAAACGATTGAAGAGTTTCAGCGCTGCCGTGCCCGGCGGATTCCTCAAGGAGAGCGGGCAGACCGTGCATCAATATGATACTGTCTTGCACTTAAAAGCTCGA
>JALFHA010000103.1 GCA_022776785.1 Clostridiales bacterium
TGGTGCGGGAAACAGGACTTGAACCTGCATGAAATTGCTTTCACTAGAACCTGAATCTAGCGCGTCTGCCAATTCCGCCATTCCCGCAGAAAAGTGATGGTGGACAGGGATGGATTCGAACCATCGAAGTCTGTGACGGCAGATTTACAGTCTGCTCCCTTTGGCCACTCGGGAACCTGTCCACATTGAAGCCGTTCCTCACGGAACGAATATAATTATACTGCATCTGCACACGTTTGTCAACCCCCAAATCACAGAAATTGTCGATTGTGATGGCGAATTGACAGGTTACATGCGGCGGTCAGGACGGAAAGCGGCCTTCACAGAGCTGTGCTGCCTCATGCCACCCTCAGTCTTTGGGCGAGCATCGCGATCATCTGCGCGTTTGTGGGCTTGCCGCGCGTAGGGTCGATGGTGTTACCGAAGAAGGCGTAGATGCTGTCCGGCCCCTCCGCATCCACGGTGCTCTCGATGGCATGGCGGATGAGCCGCTCCACGTTCTGCGGCGTCGTGTTCATGCGCTGGGCGATGGGCCGATAGAGCCGCTCGCTGATGGCAAAGAGCCGGGCTTCGCTCGCGCAGGACAGCGCCGCCGCCCATGCCAGATAGTCATAGCCGTGCAGGCTTTCCCGCATACCGATTTCGCGCAGCAGCTCCCTGGCGCGCGCGTAGTCCGACTGCGCGGCCTCCCAGTCCACATGCGTATCCATGGCGACCATCTCCCGGCGCAGCGCTTCCAGTAGCTTCTCCCGGTTCCACGGCACGCCCAGCACGCACACCGCGCCCCGGCGCATAAACTCCGCCTCCGCCATGGGCGTCGCCGCACCGCCGATTACCCGCGGCGCGCGTTCGCCCAGCGCCGCGCGCAGCCTGTCCACAACGGCAAGCCCGTCAAGGCGCGGCAACACCGCGTCGGCTACCAGCAAATCGGGCGCGAAGCGCCACGCGCTGTCGAGCGCCGCCTCGCCATTGACCGCCACGCGGATGGAGCAGCTCTCCCCGTCGTCCAGCTCCCGGCGAAGGGCCTGCGCTGTGGCAGCGTCGCGCATGGCGCAGAGAATATCGATCTTCTTTATCATGTTGGCGCATCCTGCCTTTCGTGCGTCCTAAGCAGCCGATTCGCTGCCGTCTGCCGTCAGTGTATCGCTCTGCCTGAGCATCCATTCGATGTACATGCCGTAGCCCTGCGTTGAATCGTTCAGATAGACGTGTGTTACCGCGCCGACCAGCCTGCCCTCCTGGAGGATGGGACTGCCGCTCATGCCCTGCACGATTCCGCCCGTTTTGGCCAGCAGCGTTTCATCCGTTACGCGCAGGATCATGCCCTTCGGGCTCGGCTCGCTCTGCGCAAAGCAGCGCACGATCTCCACCGCGTATTCCCGCGGGCCCTCGCCATCCACCGTGGCGATGATGGTCGCAGGCCCTGTATGCACCTGCGCTCTCGTCCCGACGGGCAGGCCCTCGGGATAGAGCATCCCGCCAATTTCCTCCTTCATCCGGCCATAGATGCCGTAGGTGCCGTTTTCCTCCAGCGTGCCGATCTGCTCATTCTCGCGAAGGAAGCTGCCGCGCAGCTCGCCCGCCTTGCCGCTCTGTCCCTTCGTCACACCCACAACGCTGGCGTTCATGATGGCGCCGTCCTGCACGTCGAGGAGATCGCCCGTATCCGCATCCACAATGGCATGGCCCAGCGCGCCATAAGCGCCCGTTTCAGGGTCAACATAGGAGAGCGTGCCCACGCCGGCCGTACTGTCTCGCACCCAGATGCCCAGCCTTTTGCGGCCATCCGCGCCGTCCGTGCGCGCGTCAGCCTGCACGACCATCTGCCTACCGCCGCGCTGCACGCCGAGCGCTACCGTCTCTGCCTCAAGCGCGCCGACCTGCTCGGCAAGCTGCCGCGCGCTCTCCACCGGAACGCCGCCCACGGTCAGGATCACGTCGCCCACGCGCAGCGCATCGGGCGAGCCGTCCTGCGCCTTCGCCACGACAAGCACGCCCCTTGTATGCAGCGCCACGCCTACGGCCTGACCGCCGGGAATGAGCACGCGCTCCGCCGTCTGGCTCGTCTGCACAGAGACCGCCTGCGCTGCGGGCAGCGACAGAAGACGCTGCTGTATCCATGGCGAGTAATTGACCGTCAGTGCCAGCGCCGCCAGCACGACGCCAAGCTCCTTGCACCCCTTGAAATTCATGCCCAGCCCTCCGTTCCGCCTTTTGGCTTCACGGTTCAGCATGGGCGTCGTCAGGGCGAACTATGCGCTTATTCCTCCGGCTTTTTCTGGCTGTCCAGCAGCTGCTGAAGCTCCGCCATGAAGGACTGCACATCCTTGAACTGGCGATAGACCGAGGCAAAGCGAATGTACGCCACTTCGTCGAGCGTCTTGAGGCCGTCCATCACCAGCAGGCCGATCTTTTCGCTGGTGACCTCCTGCTCGGGCTGGCTGCACACGCTCATTTCCACCCGGCTGACGAGCTTCTCGATCTCGCTGAGCGGCACGGGGCGCTTTTCGCACGCCTTGATGATGCCGCTGCGCACCTTTGACGCATCAAACGGCTCACGCCTCTTGTCCTTTTTGATGACGAGCACAGGTAGCATCTCGATCTTCTCATAGGTGGTGAAGCGGCGCTGGCAGCCCTCGCATTCGCGGCGGCGGCGGATGGCGCCGTCCTCTGTGGGCCTTGAATCCACGACGCGGCTCTCCGTACAGTTGCAGTATATGCACTTCATGGCGAATTTCTCCCTTGTTTCGCAGAAATTTCTGCATTTTTCTTCAAATGCGCCTCTTATTATACCTGCTCAGCCCCGTTTCGTAAACCTCAGAATGATGCGATGCTCCTTTTTTTGAAGCGGCTCAGCAGCGCGTGGGCGCAACCAGAATCACGTCGTCCCCGATGCACGCAATCTGCGAAAAGGGAATCGTTGTCGGGTTCTTTTCTCCGCCAAAGAGGGAGGACAGCCCGCCCGGGCACGCGATGATGAGCGCGAGAATCCGTCCCGTCTGCGCCTCCAGCTCAAGGTCGCCCACGCGTCCGAGCACCTTGCCGTCGCCCACGCAGATCACGTCCTTCTTTTTAAGCTCCGAATACGTCATCGACTCGCTTCCTTTCCATGCGCGCCGCGCCCGGCCACACTATGCACAGCGTGCCAAAATATGACCGGTTTGGCTGAGAATATTTTGCCTTCCGCGCCGTCATAATGCGTTTATTCAGGCGTAAGGAGGCTTCATTCATGGCGATTGGCAAGGTTGAAATCTGCGGCGTGGACACCTCTGCGCTGCCCGTCATCAGCAACGAACGGATGCGTGAGCTCTTTCCGCTGGTACACGGAGGGGACAAGCAGGCGCGCGAGGAGTTCATCCGCGGCAATCTGAGGCTGGTGCTCAGCGTGCTTCAACGCTTCCATCATCGCGGGGAGAATGTGGACGACCTGTTTCAGGTCGGCTGCATCGGGCTGATCAAGGCGCTGGATAACTTCGATGTGACGCAGAATGTGCGCTTTTCCACCTATGCTGTACCGATGATTATCGGCGAGATCCGCCGCTATTTGCGCGATAACAATGCCATCCGCGTCAGCCGCTCGCTGCGCGACACGGCCTACAAGGCACTCTCTGCGCGCGACAGGCTGCAGGCCGAGCTGGGACGTGAGCCGACCTCCTCGGAGATTGCGCGCAGGCTGGAGATACCGGAGGAGGACGTCGTGCTCGCGCTGGAGGCGATTCAGGACCCGATCAGCCTGTGTGAGCCCATCGGCGGGGACAATGCCGACGCGCTGACCATCGGCGATCAGGTGCGCGACGAAAGCGTGAGCGCCGACGGCTGGCTGCAAAACATCGCCATCAGCGAGGCGATGCACCGCCTGACCGAGCGCGAGCAGAAGATCCTGAATCTTCGATTCTTTCAGGGGCGCACGCAGATGGAGGTGGCAGGGGAGATTGGCATCAGTCAGGCGCAGGTATCGCGCCTTGAAAAGGCCGCGCTTGAGCACATGCGCAAGCTCATCTGAGCGGTGCGGGGAATCGGCGGGGGGATCAGTTCCCCGTGCGCGCCTGATGCACCTGTGCCAGCGCCTGTGCGATGATTGGACAGACGGCGAGCGCTTCTGCGAGCGTATTGCGG
>JALFHA010000107.1 GCA_022776785.1 Clostridiales bacterium
TCCATGAGCGTAGCCTTATCTTGATCGCTGAGTTCAATCACATATTTGAACGATGGCATATCATAACCCCCCATTATCATCTGGGGTTACTATAGCACAATCTTCTGGTTTATACAAGATTTAGATTCAACAAATCACTAGATTCAGATGCAAAAAAGACTGGCTGCGCTGCTGCTCGCGCTGGCGCTTCTGCCCGCGCTGGCGCTGGCTGAGGAGGACCCGGTAGTCGTACAGGTTGGCAAGGTCAGCTATCCGCTGTCCGTGGTGTCGTTCTCGCTCCAATCCGCGCTCGATCTGGCGATGTCCTTAGGTGAGGTGACGCAGGAGGATGTGCAGTCCGCAAAGGAAGAGACCATCGAGCGCTTCATCGGCATGGGCATCATCGAAAACCAGCTGATGCGGGCGGGACGCAACGACTTCAGCGACAGCGAAAAGGAGCTGCTCTTGTCGCAGGCCCGCAATCAGTATGAGCAGCTCTGGCAGGAGTTCCTCCGCCAGCTTCAGCAGGCGGGCGAGGACGTCACCGAGGAGGAGGTCACCCGCTGGCTGGAGGAGCAGGGCTATACGCAGGAGGCCATCTACCGCGACCTGCTCGTCTCCGAAAGGCAGTACCGGATGTTCGAGCTGTTTTGCAGCAACGTGACGGTGACGTCGCAGGAGACTGTCGATTACTACCTGACGCAGTATGTGGAGCCAGACGAGGAGCGCTATGCAAGCAACATCCCGCTGTACGAGGAAGAAATCCTGATGACGGGCAGCGAGGCCTTCTATACGCCGGAGGGCTATCGGGGCGTGAAGCAGATTCTGCTGGAATACCCCGAGGAGCTGGCATCGCAGCTCAAGACCATGGCGCGCGGCCCCCTGCAACGGGCGAAGGACGCTTACGACGCGGCCTATGACGCGCTGGCACAGGCGGCGGCCCGCGGGGACGACACGACCGCCTGCAAGGCGGAATACGACGCCGCCAAGGACGCCCTTGAGCAGCAGCAGCAGGCCTACATGGACAAGCAGGCCGAGGCGCTGGAGCTGCTGCGCACCACGACGGATGAAATCGCGCGGCGCTATGCGGCGGGAGAATCGTTTGAGGCGCTGATGAAGGAATTCAGCACCGACCAGAACCATATCGACACGCAGGACAGCGGCTATCTGCTCCACCCGCTGTCGGAATACTGGGCGACGGCGTTCAAGAACGCGGCCTGCGCGCTCGCCGAGCCGGGGGACATCTCGCAGCCCGTCGTCACCGACGCAGGTGTGCACATCATCCTCTACGTCTGCGACATCCCCTCCGGGATGCACAAGCTGACGCAGGAGGAGAGCGAGGTGCTGGCGCAGTCCGCGCTCTACGCGGCGAAGGTGGCCCGCCTCAGCGAGCTGATTGAGGGCTGGAAGCAGGACTACACCATCCGCGTGGATGCGTCGCTGCTTGACGCAGACCTGTACTGAGCAAACAGCGAAAGACAGAGGAACGAGGGATGCTGATGAAACGAATTTGCAGCATGATTCTGGTGCTGGCGCTGTTTTGGCAGATGCTTCCGGTGCAGGCGCTGGCAGAGGCAGGGCTTGACCTGCCCAGCGCGTCGGAGCTGGCCGCCGCGAGGACGCTCACCGGCCTTGCGGAGGATGCGCCGGGCTACCACGCGGGCATGTCCGTCAGCGCGGCGATGAACGCCATGCAGCTGAGCGGCTGGCTGGATGAGCTGCTTCAAAACGAGATGGCTTCACTCCAGGGTGCCTACCAGAGCATCCAGACGACGCTGGAGCGGATGAAGACCGAGGACCCCAACTACTACGGCCTCATGACGGCTACGCCCAACAACATTCAGTACCCGCCGCGCATCGAAAGGCTTCACCATCAGTCGGAGGAACTGCGCGAGGAGCTGGCCTTCTACAGCCATCGGCTGGTGGAGCAGAGCTACGTCATCGACAGCATGATGGAGCGCATAAACAGCGACGAGTACAGCGACACCGAAAAGGCGCGCGCCGCCCGCAAGCTGGAGAGCGCTGTAGAGACCATCCGCGACATCCGCAATACCGTGGTGCAGAGCGCTGCCGGGTGGGAAACGCAGATTGACAAATGGCTGGGTGTGCTCCGCGGCGAATACCTCGGAGATGATCAGAGCGCCGTCGTTGATGCGGACTGGGTTTTTCTCGTCATGGCGTGGAACCCCGTCGTCGCGCAGACGCAGGTAAGCACGGTTTCACTCTACCCCAAGGGGAATTCGCTGCTTGAGCGGCTCTCCCCCGTGCGCAGCGCGCTGGCGGAGACAAAGCAGGACGTCACGCTGAGCGTCGTCAACCAGAAGAACTTCGTCATTTCCCTCAAGGACGGGGACAAGCCCATCGAGGGCGCGACGGTCACCGCCTGGCAAGGCGAAAGAGAGAAGAGCGGCACGGCAATTGGCAATGGCACATACAGCTTCAACGTCAGCGACTTTTTGGTGGACGAGGATGACAGTATCGAGCTGACGGCGCTGCGGATAGAGGCTGCGGGCTACCGCACCATCCAGTTCGGCCGCACCAGCGTGAAGAAGGGTCAGGTTCTGAACCGTCCGCTCAGAAAGGATGACGGCACACCCTATATCGCTGGAGCGACGCTGGATGACAACGACATCTACCATAGCCAGTACGAAATCTATTACAGCTCCTTCAACGACTGGACGCGGAGCATCAGCGTCACGGTAGCGGGCGTGACAGACACGTTATACTGCGCGCTGAGATATTACGACGCAACGAGCGGCGAGTGGGTGTTCACAGAGCCGCAGAAAATCGGAGCAGGCGTGCAGACCGTCACGTTCCGCAAAATGTGGAACCAGCTCCTCAATCCGGGCAAGGAACTCACCATCCTGCTTGGCGCCTCGGAGAAGGAGATCAAGGATGGCAGCCCCATCCGGTATCCCAGCATGCTGACTGTTCAGCACGGCCCGGTGCAAAGGCCCCTGGTCGATAAGACGCTGGCGCTCACCAGCGCCTTCAATCCCATGGGCTCGGGCGCCCTGAGCCTTACGCTGCCCAGCGGCGGGAAAATGCCCAAGTTCATTTCCGGCTCGATGCTGACCCTGGATTTGCCGTTCAGCAAGTATCTTCCGCGGTTGGAAATCAACCTGGACGGCAGCTTATCCTTCTCTGTGGGCACTCAGGTTACAAGCCTCAACCCGAATGACACGGTGGATGCCAACGGACAAAAGGTGGAGCGCTGGAAGACGCAGGACAAGAGAGATCTTGACAAGAACGTAAAGAATGCCACTGAAGAGCAGAGCAAAAACAAGCTGCTGGCGAACGCCGGCGCGCTGTGGAATGGCTGCAAGAGCCAAAAGGTGCTCCTTCTGGGCCAAACGAACGCCTCCGTCAGCGTGTTTATGTACCTGTACGGCAATTATCAGCAGGACCAGGAGGGATATGGCTCCATCAAGGCAAAGGGCGGCTTTGGCGTCAACCTGACCTTCAGCGCGGAATTGACGGAGGTAGTCTTCGGGTTCATCTTCGTCAACCTCGGGCTTTCCGCAGCCCTTGCCACGACGTTCCAGACTGGCATGACGCTGGATACCTATTGGCCGCAGGGGGGCAGCCTTTCGCTTCACAATCCCAGGATGGAAGGCGGCATCACCGGCATTACGATTCTGCTGCGCCTGCAAGTCGAGGTTTCGGTTGGCGTGGGCATCAGGGGCCTGGTGAGCGTTTCCCTGCATGGCTACGGCTACATCAGTGTGCTGCTTGAGCTGATGCAAGGCGGGCCGTATGTGACGGTCAGCGGCAGGCTGGGCTTCTATGTGCTGCTGCAGGTATTCTGGGTGAAATGGAAGGTCACACTCTACGATTTGGGCGAGACCGTCATCTATACGAACAAGAAGACCGCCAGCAATTCCATGCTGCGGATTCTGGAGCCGTTCCTCCCCAGCGCCGTGGCGGAGAGCAGCGATGCGCAGGCGGGCACCTCGCTTACGCCTGCAAGCTACCCGAAGCTGGATGTGGGCAGCAAGGCCAAGGCGGAGATTTCGGATGCGCCCATGGCGAATGACAACGTGCAGATTCTCACGCTGAACGGGGAGACGTTCGCCTTCTATCTGGAGAAGAGGAGCGACAGAGCGCGTGTAAAATGGGTGAACCTGGACCATCCGGAGAAGACGGGCGATTTTTCCGACATTCTCATCAGTCAGGGCAAGAGCGAGCTGATGGATTATGATTTCACGGTCGGCAAGACGGATTATCAGAACATTGTGCCGAATGCGCCCACTTATGACGATATGGGTATCCTGTGCGTGCTGGCGACGACGTCCATGGGGAGCGTGTCCATCGAGCTTGAGAACGGTGAGAAGGTGGAATCGCAGGAGCCGTACAACACAGTTACCTACTATATTGGTTTCACCAGCAAGAAGGATTCTGATGGGGGCATGCAGACGGAGTTCTTCAGCTTCGGCTATACATGGTGGAGCACGACGTATATGAAGCCACGCATCACGTTCTCCAGCTACATGGGTGAAAACCAGAGCAACAGTGAAAAAACCGCATATTACTATGTCGACATCACCACGCTTCCGATAGAGCATGTTTTCCAAGGCAAGGAGTTTGTCGGCTGCTCGCATATGCAGAGTAGGCAGGAGGTTAGCTACAAAGACGGCAATGTGAGTGTCACTGAACAGAAGAAGGAAGGCCAGCCAAACATGTATATTTCTCCGAAAGGGAAGAAATGCTATCAGGTTCAGAGTGGCGCGCCGGAGATCTATCGCCGGGAAACGAACAGCTCCGGGGACATCAGTGAATTCGCTTCCGAGTTTTTGTCAACTTATCTGCTCCAATGCGATAGGGAATCCCCGGAGGAGGGAGAAATCGAGCTGCTTCACGAAGTACCATTCGACGGCCTGTTTACACTCGACAAGGGGCAAATTCGCTACTTCAAGGTCCTGGGCGGAGAGGTTCAGGACGGGAGGCAGACGGATGTCATCTTCTATCTCGTCGAGGAGGAGGTGCAGGGCACAACGCAGTGCAGGCTCAACGGAATCCAGGTGGAGCATGTACAGAATAAAAAGAAGCTGATTCTGGACAAAACCACACATACAGATTTCGATGTCATCGTCCCGGAGAGCAGCTTTGATGTGGTCACCATCGGCAACACGACCTATCTGTACTGGCTGGAGGCGGTTGAACCGCAAAGCGCGGCGGATGACAGGCGCTACCGCATCGTCGGCGTGATTTATGATCCTGCCGGCAACAGAATGTCGGATGATTTTGTGTTGGCGGAGTTCGTACCGGAGCACAGCGACGACGAGCCGCAGAAAATCATGCTGACCGGGGATGGAAAGGGCTATTACCTCGTGAACCGGGGCGATGGGGACAGCGCCACCACCACGCTGTACAGCTTCCCCTTCCAGTATGTGCCCAGCGTGGACCTCAAGACGGTTGTGCTGTCGGACACGCTGGTGCGAGCAGGCTCGTACAACGACCTGGTGTTCACCGTCGCCAACGACGGCAACGCGGCCATCTCCGGCTTTGACCTCCAGATTCAGCTGCTGGAAAATGGCAGCACCACGACGGTGCAGACGATTCACGCGGATATTGTCAGCCCGAATCTGAGCTACAGCCAGACGCAGCAGGGCACGGTGAGCGGCGAGCAGAGCATCTACCGCATGGAGGATGCCGCAGAGTCGCTGGTGCAGAGCGAGTGGCACATTCAGCGCAAGTACCGCAAATATACCCCCATTCTCCACACCTACGTCGAGACGGAGGATGCGCAAAGCGCGGAGAACGGGCAGCTCCTTCCGGGCATGGCGGCGGCGTTCAAGACCTCCCTGTGGATACCCGCGGATTGGGAGGGCAAGAAGCAGTTGCGGCTGCAGCTGAGCCGGTGGAGCGCCAGCACAAGCGGGTCGGGCAATGCGCGGGCAATCGCCAATGGCCCGGAAGAAGAGATCGTCTACGAGCTGCAAAGCGACGGCACGATGGTGCGCGTGCAGGAGCAGACCAACGCGCTGATGCGCATGAATGTGCAGCCGGAGAGCTCGCTCTATGTGAGCACGCAGGCCGCAGCCCAAGGCGTCTCCCTGAGCACAATCCACGACATCGAGCTAGATTACCGGATTTACCGGGATGCGGACGATGTGCCGTGGGTCAGTCTGGTGATTACGGACGAGGCCGCAACTGCGGAGCCGATTCGGCTGTACGCGCTGGTCTATCCGGAGGACGGCGAGGAGTCCATGTCCGTCGCCCTGCCGTATTTCGATCAGGCCGTCTCGATTGGCGGCACGCACACCATCGACCTGCCGGTCTCGGCGCTGCTGGGCGGGCAGAGCTGCCACAAGGCGCGCATCGCCGTGTACGGCATTGGCGTGGAGGAGCGCGACGAGGCGGACAACGAGATCCTGCTGGTCTTTAACCAGAGCATCCCGGTGCTTACGTTCGCCCTGCAGCCGCAGGACCGCATCGCGCTGGAGGGCGAAATGGTGACGCTGGGCGTGGAGCCTGTCGGCGGCGTGAAGCCCTATGCCTACCAGTGGCAGGTGGCCGGACGTGATGGAAAATGGACGGATGTCGAAGGCGGTACGGCGGATACGTTGAACGTCGGGCCGGTCAGCAAAGACATGGACGGCTGGAAGTATCGCTGCCAGGTGACAGATCACTATCTGACAAAGGCTTGCAGCGACGAGGCAAAGCTGACCGTTACGGAAGCTGTGCCGACGGGGGACGAGAGCTGTATGGAGCTGTATCTGGCGGCGGCTGTCTGTGCGCTGCTGGCGCTGCTGCTGCGCCGCAGGAAGCGCCAGCCCGAATAAGGGCTGTATCGGCCAAATATCAAATCTGATGAAGTGATTTCACATTATACTGGAGTATAGTGTGTCTGCACCGATATCGTGACACTTGCGGTTGATGAGGTCGATGTTCTCGCGCGTCAAATGGTATTGTCCCTCCTGCAGGCGCAGCAGCTCGTGGCTTGCGACCAGCTCCTTCTGCGTGCGCAACTGCTTCTCATTCTGGTACTCCAGAGAAAGCATGACAATGCAGAAGGCGATGTCGTAGCATTGACTGAATTGCAACATAATCAGTACGCCGTCGTCTGTGATACCCGACGCCGCAAACAGGCCAGCACGCCACTTGCACAGGTAGCTGAGCACGGTCACAACCATGACGCATGTTGTGCAGGTAATCAGCGTCTTCATGCCGCGCAATCCATAATGCCCATGGCTCGCTAATACTGTCTTGCACTTAAAAGCTCGAATATAAGCGCGAAGCAAAGAAGGAAGTTTGAGGGATGAAATCCCTCAAGCAGGTTTGGGCGGCAGCCCAATGTTCCCTTATTGTTCAAAAAAAAAGCAGTTTCAGAGCAGGATGCGAAGCATCCTACGATTGAAACGG
>JALFHA010000097.1 GCA_022776785.1 Clostridiales bacterium
CTCAAGCAGGTTTGGGCGGCAGCCCAATGTTCCCTTATTGTTCAAAAGAAAAAGCAGTTTCAGAGCAGGATGCGAAGCATCCTACGATTGAAACGGGGCTGATTCTGCAAAGCTAGATTTTAGCCGCAAAATAGTATCAAAGCTTTGGCAAAGATGCAGCCAGCCTCTTGCCGGTTCCTTTCAAGCGCTGCTCGCGCCGTGCACTTGACCCATCCGCCGCAGCTTGGTATAATGGAGAAAAAGCTGTTCAGAATCTCCAAGGGAGGTCTTTTTGTGAAGCGCATCGTTCTCACCGGCGGCGGCACCGCCGGGCACGTTTCCCCGAATCAGGCGCTCATCCCGCTACTTCAAGAGGAAGGGTGGGAGATTCACTACATCGGCACCAAGACGGGCATCGAGCGCACGCTCATCGAGCCCATGGAGGGCGTGACCTATCACGCCGTCAGCTCGGGCAAGCTGCGCCGCTACTTCGATCTGAAAAACTTCACCGACCCGTTCCGCGTAATCGCGGGCGCATTCCAGAGCATGGCGCTCATCCGTCGGCTCAAGCCGAGCATCGTCTTCTCCAAGGGCGGCTTCGTCAGCGTGCCCGTGGTCTTTGGGGCGGCGCTGTGCCGCGTGCCCGTCGTCATGCACGAGAGCGACATCACGCCCGGGCTGGCAAACAAGCTGTGCAAGCCGTTTGCCAAGGCCATATGCACCACCTTCCCGGAGTGCGCGAAGCTGCTGGGCGGCAAGGCCGTGCAGACGGGCACACCGCTGCGCGCGATGGTCTTTTCCGGCACGCGGGAGCGCGGGCTGGCCTTAGCAGGCTTTGACGGCAGCCGCCCTGTGCTGATGATGATGGGCGGCTCGCTGGGCGCGCAGTCCGTCAACGCCGTGCTCCGCGAAGCCCTGCCGGAGCTTACAAAGCGCTTTGACGTGCTGCACATCTGCGGCAAGGGCAACCTCGCGCCCGAGCTGGAGGGCATGGCGGGCTACCGGCAGTTTGAGTATCTCTCCGACGAGCTTCCGGACGCCTTCGCCTGCGCCGACGTGATGCTCTCTCGCGCAGGCTCCAATTCGCTCTCCGAGATTCTGGCGCTGCGCAAGCCTGCGCTGCTCATCCCCTATCACAGCGGGCGCGGCGACCAGCTTCTCAACGCCAATTCCCTCAAGGCGCGCGGGCTGGCGCACGTCATGGTGCAGAGCGACCTGAACGCCGCCTCGCTCGTCACGGCCATCGACGCGCTGTGGGAGGATCGCACGCTGCTCGTGCAGCGCATGGCCGCCCTGCCCGACGCAGACGGAACGCAGCCCGTGCTCGCGCAGATTCGCAAATACGCAAAGCTCTGAGCCGCATAGCAGAAGCCCCGGACGCTCAGTCCGGGGCTGTACTTTATTCCTCTGTGTAGGTCAGCGTTTCTGCTCCCTTGTCAAGCGTGAGCACATTGAGCACATAGTCGCGCGCAAAGCCGTGCGTCTTGCCGCTCTCCGTGGAGACCTCATACCAGATCGCACCGTCCGCGTCCTGATATTTCGCCAGCACAAGCACATCCACGCCCTTGGAAAGCTGGCGCACCAGCTTTGCACCGGCGACTGGCTTCGTGCGCACGTTGGCCTCTCGGTTGGTGATGGCGCGGCCGATCACCTCGCGATCCAGAAGCGGATTCGGCGTAGGCGTCGCCGCAGCAGGCTTCGGCGTCTCCTCCTTCACCGGAGTCGGCGTGGCCTCCGCCTTCTTCGCGCCCTCGGGCAACTCGAGCTCCACGCCCGGGTCAAGCGTCACCACATAGTCGCGCATGTAGCCGCGCGTTTTGCCGCTCTCCGCACGCACCTCATACCAGACATTACCGCTCTTGTCCACAGCGACGCCGAAAATCAGCAGCTTCTTGCCCTTGCCAAGCGTCTGAAGCACCTGTCCGTTCATCACCTTGCGCAGATTCGCGTCGCGGTTGGTCTTGCCCGTGCCGATGACGCCCTCCTCAGGAACAGGCGTGGGCGTGGCCTCTGCCTCCGCCTTCGGGGAAGCGCTCGCCTTCGGCGTCGCCGTCGGCTTGAGCAGATTGCCCGCTACATCGACGACATAATCGCGCATCCAGCCGTCCACAGCGAGGTCATCCACCGTCACGTTGTACCAGACGTTGCCCTTACTGTCGAGCACGGCCTCATGAATCGTCACAGCCTGCCCCTGCTTAACCTTCTGCTTGACCTTCGCATTGGACACGGTGCTCTCCCGCAGATTGGCCTCGCGGTTCGTCTCGCCCGTCGCCAAGTCAGCCCTCGGCGTCGGGGACGGCGTGGGCGTCGGGGACGGCGTCGGGGACGGCGTAGGCGTCGCCGTCGGCCGCATCGTCGGGGACGGCGTCGGCGTGTTCGTCAGAATGATCGGCAGCGGCGTCGCCGTCGGCTCAGGCGTATCAGTCGGCGCGGGCACGTCTGTCGGAGCAGGCGTGCTAGTCGGCCGCTGCGTCAGCTCCTGTGTCGGCTCCGCCGTGGGCTCAGCTTCCGGCTGCGGCGCATCCGTCGCCGCCGGGCCGAACACGATGGACGCAGGCGCCTGCGTCACCTCCGGCGCAACCGTCTGCTGTGCGGCAGCAGGCAGGCCAGCGGTATCATCGC
>JALFHA010000125.1 GCA_022776785.1 Clostridiales bacterium
TTTCCCGTCCTCACCGGCGCATCCCTCCTCAATGCGCCGCTTGTAGCGCAGGCACTGCCTTTCGCTGCGCTCCAGCGCTTCAGCCGTCTCCGTCAGGGATAGCCCTGCCAGGTAGTACAGCGCGCAGAAGGCATAATCCTCTGGGGACATCGCATCCATGAATGTGCGCGCCACGCGCTCATATTCGCGCAGCAGCGCGGACTCCCTGGCCGCCAGCCTTTCGAGCGCCTCCCGTTTGATGAGCCGCGCCTCCAGCCCTGAGGCCATGCCGTGTCCGCCCGACACTCCATCCAGCCGGGGCGAATGTACGCCGTCCCCCGTTTCCCGGCGTATTCTTTCGCCCAGCCGGCCCACCAGCATCCTCTGCGCGCGCACCCGCCTGAGCGCATCGCCCGCCGTCGTCCTTTCCTTCTCCTTTTCCTTCTCCTTTTCCTCCTCCCTCTCCTGTTCGGGCATCCGTTCAACAGCTTCCTTCCTCATCGCTCAGCCTCCCCCCATCGCTCGCAGCCTCCGCATCCATCGCACTCCTCCTTCAAAAACAGCACGCAGGTAAACGCCACCTACTCCTTCCCCCTCGCTTATTGGCGTTTTGTGATTTCCTCCTCTATTGTAATTCGCAATACGCCCATTTGTCAAGCGTTTTGCCCTGTTTGAATTGACAATTCGCCAATCCCGCGCTATAATTGAGAAAAGTCGAGGTGAATCATCATGCTCTTTGGCGAACGTCTTCGCGCCGCCCGCCAGCGCGCCGGGCTCACGCAGCTTCAGGTTGCGCAGTCGCTTGGCCTTTCCGCCAGCGCCTATTGCGGCTATGAGACAGGCAAGCGTCAGCCGGACCTTTCCCGCCTGCGCCGCCTTTCGCTGCTCCTTCGCGTCTCTGTGGACGAGCTGCTCGGCCTTCACGCTGCGCCTGCTCCCCGCCTGCCGGAGCTGTCCTCCTCCGAGTCGGAGGGGCTGTCCCTCTATCGTTCGCTCGATGCGCACGGCCAGCGCCTCGTGCGCCTTGTGCTCAATGAGGAGCTAGCCCGCATAGGAACCAACTCCGCGCCCGCTCAGGCGATGGTTTCCTTCCGCATCTCGGAGCAGCCTGCCGCAGCGGGCTTCGGCGTGTATCTCGGACCGGACGCCTTCCGCATTGTCACCGTTCCGCGCGATGCGCTGCCCCGCGGGGCGAGCTTTGGCGTTCCCGTCTCCGGGGATAGCATGGAGCCCGCCTATCACGACGGCGACATTCTCATCGTCTCCGAGTCTCTGCCCTCTCCGGGCGACGTCGGCGTCTTTGTCATGGATGGCATGGGCTATGTCAAGGTCTGCGGCCACGGCGAGCTGCTTTCGCTCAATCCGGCCTACGCGCCCATTCCCATGACAGAGGGCATTCGTCCCTGCGGCAAGGTCATCGGCACACTCGACCCCCGTCTGTCCGATATGTGCTGATTCATACAGGAAGGCCGCGCATCGATTTTGACCGATGCGCGGCCCGTTTGTTTTTCTGCCTGTTATCTGAAAATGGAAACCACGTTCACCGTGCACACCGCGATGATGAACACCAGCGCGCAGTTGTACAGCGTGCGCACGGCATGGTTGTTCATGCGGCTGGCCAGCCCGCGCCCGATGATGCCGCCGAGGATACCCGCCGCGCACGCCGTCAGGATCAGCGCCGCCTGCGGCAGCGCACTTCCGCTGATAAGCGCGGTGATAATGCCCGCCGTCTGCGAGAAGATGATGACGAATAGCGAGTACAGCGCGGCCTCCTTGTGCAGCATTCCGTAGAAGCCGGTCAGCGCGAGCATGTTCAACGGCCCGCCGCCGATACCGAGAAATGCGGCCAGCATCCCGAGGATGAAGCCGACGGCAAGCCCCGCCACAGGAGCGCGGCGCTTCCCCTGCGCCTTTTCGCCCTTGCGCAGCGTGGAGACGAGCACAGCAACCATCAGCAGCAGGAGCAGCACATTCTGTGTCGCCTTCACGGCCTTGTCGGCGGCCAGCATCGCGGATACGGCGTTGAAGCACGCCTTGCCGGTCACGCCGCCCGCCGTCGAGCCGATGGCCAGCGGCACAGCGACCTTCATGTCAAGTGCCTGTCGCTGCCTGTTCAGGCAGTTTTTGCCCACGCTGAACAGCGACATCGACAGCACAGCCAGCGAGGAAATCAAGCTAATCGTCGGCATACCCAGCGGCAGCGTCATGTCGAGCATGGGCTTGATGATGACGCCTCCGCCGATACCGCTGATCGCGCCCACCATCGTGCTGGATATACATACGATCAGGCAAATGAAAATCATCGTCTGTTCCTCCCACCCCGCTCACCGGGGCCACGCCTGTTGTCCAAGTCCTTTCCCTCCCGCTTCTTTTACGCAAAGATAACGGGAGGGTGGCTTTCTCCCCTTCCGGAAGAAAGTCTTCTTTTCAGCAGTCCTCCTCAGCATCCGCAGGGATGCGCGGGCGCGTCGTCGCGGTAGTGGCTGTTCTGGCTCGGGTCCTTCATGCACAGGTGGACGGCCGCAGTCGTGAAGGTCTTGGGCAGCGCGAGGATGTTCGGGTTCGGCCCGACGATCTTGCGCTTGGCGTCCTCGAGCGCCTCCTCCACGGTCGCGCGGGTCTTCAGACCCATGCCGCGAGCGATGCCCGGCTCGCGCGCGCCCACGATGTAGATGGCGCTGGTGTGCATCTCGGCCAGATGGCCGCAGCTCATCATCGAGAAGCCGTGGAACGGGTGGAACGCGTTGGCGAAGCGGTACTTGCGGATGTACTCCTCGTTCGTCGCGAAGTACTCGCCGTAGCGGTTCATGTCCGGCAGCGTCTGCATGTAGTCGTGCTGGAACAGCTCATAGAGCTCCTTGAGGTACGGCCAGCGCTCCTCGTGGAACCAGCCGTCGCAGATGCTCGGCACGATGAACACGCAGTGGTCGGAGAGCACACGCTTGTGGCGGATGACCTGCGCGGAAAGCGCCTGCATCATCTGGATGGGGTTTGTGCCCATGCCGTTGCCGTAGTGGAAGTTGGTCGGCATACCGAACACCACCACGTCGTACTTCTTCTCCGCCCAGTGGACATAGGTACGCTTGTCGGCAGTCTTCCAGCTCACGGGCTGCATTTCCTTGGCCCAGCCGCTGTTGATCTCGATCTGGCGGCTCTTGGTGTCCAGCACGGCGTCACAGCAGAAGAACTTCTTGCCCATCTTCTCTTCCATGAACATGCCCTGCTGGTCGAACTTGTCGCGCATCAGGCTGTGCGTGGAGACCGGCACAAAGTCCTCGCGGTGCATGACCTGCGGCACATGGTGCGCGCTGATACTGCGCCAGTGGCTGATGCCCGTCGCGCAGTGCTTGTAACCGCCGGAGTAACCTCCGTAGGGGTTGCCCTGCGTGTGGCCGATGAGGATGGCGACGTCCGCATCATAGACGTACTTGTTCATGATGACGTGGTCGCCCTGCGCGGTGAAGCCGAGGTCAACCAGGTGCTCGTAGTCCTCGCTGTCGTGGCTGGTGATCTGCCCGCTCGGATAGAACTCGCCAAACAGCTCGTCGCCGAGGATGGTGCGCATCTCCGGCACGGTCGCGCGCGGATGCAGTCCGTTGGAGAAGAGCAGCAGCACGTCCTTCTTCTGCACGCCCGCAGCGTACAGCTCGTCAAGGCACGCGCGGATAGCGACCTTGCGGTGGCTGGTCGGCTGGTTGCCGCCCTTGACGATGTCGGGGATGACGATGACCACGGTGCTGCCCTTGTGCGCCAGCTCGGAGAGCGGCTCCATGCCGATGGGGTGGCGGATGCTCTCGAGGGTCGCCTTGTACAGGCTGTCCCAGTCCTGCGGCAGGCACTCGGGATCGGGCACGGTCTCGCCGGGGATAAAGATGTCGGTGCTGTCCGGCAGGTTGGCGCTCATGAAGCCGTTGCCGTATTCAAAATCCAGTTTCATGGTGTACTCCTTTTGCTCCGTTCGTTGTGTCAGTGAATTGATTCAGGAAAATGCAAATATCCTTACTGCCTCCGGCGGAAAACGCTTGGGGAGCTCCACTCCCCAAACCCCAGGGCAGGAGGGTCAGGGGGGATTTCGATTTCCCCCCTTAGACCCTCCTGCACCTCCCTAACCCCCTTGAAACGAGCAAGGCCTCACGGCCCTGCACCCGGGGCTTATGCTCGGTGCTTGGTTCTCTGCCCAAAGATTGTGCTTCCTGCAATTTTGAGACAGTCATTTTACTTTTCCAGATACGTCCTGATAATCTCCAGATATTCCTCCGGATAGAACCCAATCTCGCCGCTGAATCTCGTCAGCGCGATCAGCCCGCCGTCGATTTCTTCGATGGAGGCCAGCATCTGCGCGTTGTCCTTCTTGAGGCCGCCGCCGTAGACCACATCGAGCCCGCCGGTGCACTCCTTGACAAACCGGGCAATCTTCTCGATGTACGGCTTGTCCGCTGGGGTCTTGCCCGGGCCGATGGACCAGATCGGCTCGTAGGCGATGACGACACGGCTCATGTCCACGCCCTCCAGGCCGATGTCAAGCTGTGCGCCGAGCACATCCTGCCACGCCGCCTGCTCCTCGCTCTTCTCGCCGATGCAGTACAGCACGGACAGCCCTGCCGCCTGCGCCGCCTTGATTTCCGCGTTGAGGATGCGGTTCACCGCGCCCATCGCGACAACCGGATCGACGTCCGCTTCCGCGAGGATGCCCATCTTGTCGTTTCTCTCCTCGCAGTGGCCGATGAGCGTGCTCTCGCAGCCCATCTCCGCGACGGCATGTCCTGTGCGGTTCGTCGTGAACGCGCCGAAGTTGCCGCCCACGGCGGTGTCCGCGCGGTAGACGCTCTGGCTGCCCAGCTTCACGGGGCTGCCCTCGGTGCGCGCAGCCGCCGCGCCCAGCAGATGCGCCTCGGGCATGTACATCACGAACTCCGTGTCCTCATATTTTTTCAGCTCATCCTGCGTGCGCTCGACGATGACGCGTCCCCAGTCCTTCATCGGGGCGAGGCGGTTCACGCCGCCGTGCTCCGGCGCGATGTCGAAGCGCTTGAGGTTCAGAAAGATGTGCTTCAAATCAAATGCCCTCCTTCTTGTAGCGGTCGGCCATCTGCTCGCAGGTGACCGGCTCAATGAGGTCGCTCTTGCGGTAGCTGCCGAACTGTACCAGCAGCGGCGCGATGGACTCGATCACGCCGTCCTGCATACACCGGTCGATGAGCTTGATGTGCTCGTCGTCGCCGCAGCCGTGCATGATGGCGTCCATGATGCTGCCGACGTAGTTGCGCGGATCGAAGTTCTTCGGCTTGGCAACGAGGTCGCGGTAGAGCTGGCCGATGGACGGGCTGTCCTTGAGCTCGGGGTTGTCGCGGAACAGCTCAAGGATGTTGCGCGTGCAGGCGAGGCGGATGTCGGTATCGACGTTAATCTTGTTGATGCCGGCCTTCGCCACATCCACGAGCTGCGCCACGTCGATGCCGTAGGCGTTTTCGAGCTGGCCGCCCATCGCGTTGATCTGCCGCACATACTCCTGCGGCACGGTGGAGCTGCCGTGGCTGACGAGGAAGCCGCTGATGCCCTCGTGCATCATGCATTCCTTCGTCGCGATGGCGATCTCGCGGCGGATCCTCGTGTCCTTACCCTTGTTCGCGCCGTGGCAGGTGCCGTAGCTGATCGCCAGCGCGTCGCATTTTGTCTTCTTGAAGAAGTCGACCGCCTGCAGCGGGTTCGTGTAGGTCGAGGTCGCGCTGAAGACGTGATCCTCCACGCCCGCCAGCACGCCGAGCTCGCCCTCGACGGTCACGCCGTAGGGGTGCGCGTACTTGACAACCTCGCGGGTCAGCTCCACGTTGTCCTCGTAGGAGAGGCTGCTGCCGTCGATCATCACGGAGGTGTAGCCACCCGCGATGCAGGCCTTCACCGTCTCCAGGCTCTTGCCGTGGTCGAGGTGCAGCGCGATGGGCACGGGGCTGTTTGCACCGTATTTCTTCACCGCATCGCCGATGTTCTTCGCGCCAACGGCCTTGGCCGGAGCCGTGCCGTGCATGAAGTCGAGCTCGCCGCCCATAAAGGCGTTGCTCGCCTCCGCGCCCTGCAAAATCGCGCCCGAGCGCAGCAGCTCGTGGATGCGCACCGCCGCCTCAATCTGTCCCACACTGTTCATGTTGAACGCCGCCTGGCCGTAGCGGTACTTGTCCGCGGCCTCCAGAATCGCTCTCATCGGTACCAGCATATCGTTATCCTCCGCTCTAATCACTTTACTTCAGTTCAACCTGGATTAGCAAAAGCTCACCGTCAGGTGACGCTTCGCTCCCTGACTGCTTTGCCAGATTGCTTTTCAAATGGGAATACGTTGGGCTGCCGCCCAATCCCGCTTGAGGGATTTCATCCCTCAAACTCCCTTCATCGCTTCGCGCCTGCCCGCCGGGGCTTCTTACGCCTCATACACGCTCACGCCGCAGGCGATCGTCCGCCTCACGTCGAGCGTCTGCGCGTCGAGCAACACGATATCCGCGTCCTTGCCCGCGTCAATCGAGCCCTTTCTGTCATCAATGCGCAGCGCCCTTGCGGGGTTCTGTGTCAGCATCGGCAGAACCTCCTGCGCAGGCCGTCCTGTGAATCGCACGAGGTTTTGAAGCGCCTGTCCGGTCGTCAGCGTGCTGCCCGCGCGCACGCCGGTATCGGCCAGCTTCGCATCGCCGTCCACGACCACCACGTCATTGACGCCGAGCTTGTAGTGCCCGTCCGGAAGACCGGCGGCCATGATGCTGTCGGTCACGGCCATCACGTGGTCGATGCCCTTGCACTTGATGAGCATCCGCACCGTGCCGGGGTGCAGGTGGCGGCCGTCGCAGATGGCCTCGCAGAAGCAGTCGCTCTCCAGCGCCGCGCCCATGATGGCGGGCTCGTGCTGGTGGAACAGCCGCATGGCGTTGAAGGTGTGCGTCACGCACCGCGAACCCGCGCGGATGGCATTCATCGCCGTCTCATAGTCCGCGCCGCTGTGGCCGATCGCCACGGGCACATCCTCCGCGATTTCGCGAATCATCTCCACCACGCCCGGCACCTCCGGGGATACCGTGATATACGCGATCACGCCGGGGAATTCGCTCTGCCACCGGCGCAGCAGCGCCGCGTCGCCCTCGCGCAGCAGGTACTCGGGCATCGCGCCCTTGTACTCCTTCGCAAGGAACGGCCCCTCCAGATGCGCGCCCAGAAGCTGCGCGCCGCTTCCGCGCTCGCTTCTCACCGTCTGTATGGCGGCGAGGCAGCGGCGCGTCGTCTCGTCCGTGTCGGTCAGGATGCTCGCGCAGAAGGCCGTGGTGCCCTGCGTTGCGAAGAACGCCGCGATTTTGCGCAGTCCGTCCTCGTCCGCCGCGTTCACGTCCACACCGGCCGCGCCATGCGTGTGCGCGTCGATGAACCCCGGCGCGACGAGCATCCCCGCCGCGTCGATGACCTCTGCGCCGTCAGCATCGAGCCCTGTGCCCACCGCGGCGATTTTGCCGTTCTCGCAGAGCACGTCCCACCGCTTGAGCTCGCCCTCATGGGCGACCATGCCGTTTTGTATCAGCAGGCTTTTCATGATCTTGCCGCGGGCCTTCGCCCGCCCTCCCTGTCTGTTTCTCAGAACGGCTGCTTCGCCGCGTTCGCGTTGACATAGATCATCGCGTCGGGATGCTTCTGCGCCAGCGTCGCCGGGAAGTGCGCGCTCACCTCGCCGTAGGCAGCCTGACGCACGACGGCGCGGTGCCAGTCGCGGAACACGCCCAACCGCAGCTTTTTCGCGGAAAGGATCTCCGCCATGCCGATGGTGATGCACTTTTTAGGCATCGCGTCAATCGCGCCGTTCAAATCGCCGATGGCGTTGGCGACGCGCGTCTCGCGGCTGATGGTCAGCACGCGGGTGTGCAGCGCCGCAAACTCCTCGGGCGTCAGCTCGTCCTGCGCCTCGTTGAAGGCGAGGTGTCCGTTGATGCCGATGCCGCCAAAGGCGATGTCCACGCCGCCGAGCTTCTCAATCAGCTCGGGGATAGCCGCGACGTTGTGCGGGTCGGGGAACACGCGCTGGCACTCATCCATCAGCAGCTCCGGGTCGATTTTGCTGTAGACGTTGCGCTTCATGAAGCCGCGGAAGGACAGCGCGCAGCGCTCGTCGATCCACTCGCCGTCGTCGGTCAGGTACTCGTCCATGTTGATGAACCAGCAGTTTTTGAGGCTCAGCCTGCGCTCGTTCACCAGCCGCACGAAGATGGGATACTGCCCCACCGGGCCAACCGGGCAGATAAAGACCGTCCTGCGCCCGGCGGCGTTGTTCTTCTCGATTTCAGCGACCATTTCAAGCGCCATCTCATAGAAGACCTCGCCAGAATCGCCCAGCTTCTTGAGTGGAATCCTCGCGTCCTTGCCCAGCTCCTCGGCCGGGATTCTGAAATAGCTTTCAAACATACCCATCAAAACCACCCTTTCATCGTTAAAACAGGTGCTCCACGCCCAGCTCGCGAATCATCTCCACGATTTCCTTGCTCCGCGTGCAGCCGAACTTCCGCAAAAGACCCTTGATCTGCGTCTTGACCGTCACCACCTCAACGCAGCGCATCTCGGCGATTTCCCGCACCTTGAAGCCGTCGAGCAGGCAGCGCACCAGCGCGCGCTCCGTGGGCGTGAGCTTGGATACGCTGTTGATGAAGAACAGCAGGCTTCTCTCCGAGCGCCGCAGCCGCGAGTACTCCTTGAGCACGGTGTGCTGTATGCGCGCGTCGAGCATCGGCTCGCCCTCGTAGGCGGCGCGGATGTGGCGCAGAAGCTCCTCCTCCGAGCAGCCCTTGACGATGTAGTCCACCGCGCCCGCGCCCATCGAGGTCAGGATCATGCTCTCCTTCTCATGCGCCGTCAGGAAGATGACCTTCGCGTCGGGGTCAGCGTCCAGGATTTTCTCCGTCGCCTGAATGCCCGCGTTCAGCGTCTCCATTTCGATGTCCATCAGGATAATGTCGAACTCAGCCGTCTCCGCCAGCTGGCAGATTTCCCTGCCGCTGGCCGCAGCCCCGACGACCTCCATATCCGCCTGTCTGGAGAGCATCTCGCATAAATCCTCGCGCAGCACATCGAAGTCCTCCGCGATCAAAAGACGAATCGCCATCGTATCACCCTTCTGAAGCGCCTTCTGTTGCCACGGTCACGCGCGCTTTGTCTTCAAGCATACCGTCATGCGCGCGCCTACTTGCCGAGGATGGCGAACATGCTGCGCTTGTACGCCTCCACGCCCTCCTGGTCAAACGGGTTCACGCCCAGCAGCTGTCCGGAGACAGCGCACGCTGCCATCATCATGTAGTACAGGGAGCCGAGGGCGTACTCGTCCACGCGCTCCGCCTCGATGCGCGCGCAGGGGACGCCGCCCTCCGCATGTGCGCGGATGGTCGCCTCCTCGGCGGCACAGTTGATGAAGGTAAAATCGCGACCGTCGAGGTAGTCAAATCCGTCGCGCGCCGCCGCATCCGCAGGCACGGGCAACACGGCCCCGTCGTCCCTGACGGAGATGAACGTCTCCATCAGCCGCCGCTCTCCCTCCTGGACATACTGCCCGATGGAGTGCAAATCCTCGGAATAGATGCTGTACGCCGGGAAGATGCCCTTGCCGTCCTTGCCCTCGCTCTCGCCGAAGAGCTGCCGCCACCAGCGCGCCATGCGCTCAAAGCGCGGCTCAAAGCTGGCCAGCATTTCGATATTCTTGCCTTCCGCATACAGGCCATTTCTCCATGCCGCATAGCGGAATGCGGGGTTGTCCTCCCGCTGCGCCACCTGCGCCTGCATGTCGAGGCCGCCCTGCATGTAGGCGTCGATGTCAAGCCCGGCCGCGGCGATGGGCAGCAGCCCCACCACCGTGAAGGCGGTGTATCGCCCGCCGATGGGCCCCGGAAATGGCAGGAACAGGTGTCCCCGCTCCTTCGCCATCTCATGCAGGCGGCTGCCCTCCGTGCCGGTGAGCACGACGCGCCGGGCCATTTCCCGCTCGTCGTAGCGCTCCTCCATGAAGCGGCGCAGCACGCGGTAGTGGGAGCCGGGCTCCAGCGTCTCAAAGTTTTTGGCGATGACGTGCATCGCGATGCTGTGCCCCTCGAGCTGCTCGAGCGTGCGGCGCAGCTCGTAGGCGGAGAGCGTGTTGCCCGCCCAGACGACGTTCATCCCCCTTGCGCCCATCGCGTCGATGACGCCGCGGGCAGCCTGATTGCTGCCGCCGACGCCCACCACGACCAGCGTATCGGCGATGTCGCGCCACTGACGCGCCTTTTCGAGCACGCGCTGCACCTGTCCCTGAGCCGCCTGACGGCAATCGACCCAGCCCAGCACGTTCTCGTATTTCCGGCCCATGCCGTCAAAGAGTCGCCTGCACTCGGGCAGCAGACGTGCAGTGTCCGCGCCCTGTCCAAAGAACTCGATTTTCAACCTAGATTTCATCCTTTCTGCAGGCCTGAGCATCGGCCATCCGCCCGTAGCGCGGGAGCAGGATAAAGAAGCTGCTCCCCTCTCCGACCTTCGTGTCCAGTCTTAGGACGCCGAAGTGGCTCTTGACAATCGAACGGACATAGTACAGCCCCATGCCCCAGTTGTAATTGCTGTTTTTGCTGGAATAAAACGGTTCAAAGATATGCTTCCTCTGCTCGACCGGGATGCCGTTTCCCCTGTCGCGCACCTCGATGGCGGTCCAAAGCCGCTCCTGCCTCACCAGCAGACGGAGCGGTTCGCTCTCCCGCCCGGCGGCAGCCTGCGCCTCCCAGCCGTTTGTCAGCAGATTGTAGATGGATTCCACCAGATGCGTCCTGTCGCAGAAGACCTGCACATCCTCCTGTATGCTCACGCTCAGGTTAGCGTCGGGATACTTGCGCAGAAAGCGCTCCTTCGCTGCGGCGCATACGTCGGCAATGTCGTTGGGCACAAGCTGGATGGATTTGCTCTTGACGCCCTTGTACAGCTCCTCCATCCGCTCGAGCATCATCGCGTTGGATGCGCTCAGGCTCACGTGATACTCCCGCAGCTTCTCCATGTCAGCCTCGGGCTTGTCGAGCTCCGCGCCGATGCGCCTGAGCAGCACGCGGTTCGCCAGAAGCTGGTTTTTGACCGAGTGAACGAACACGCTCGCTCCCTGGCTTGCCACATCGAACTTGCGCTCGATCGCCATGTCCTCCTGCCCCTCACGGATGATCTGCTGCGTGTAGTGCATCAGCGAATCGAATCCGATCGCGGAAAAGACCAGCACCGCGACGATGACCAGCACATAGTTCACCATGCTCAGCGCCGGGGAGAGGTACCACAGCCCCTGCGCGGCGCCCATGTACTCGTCCCGGTAGAACAGATAGACCTGCGCGGGATCCTGCGGGCAGTAGAGCAGGTACAGCGCGGCGATGCTGGCGAGCATCCCGCATTTCCTCTGAAACTGCCTGCGGTAGAAGCGGATGGTGATGCCCCTCTCCTCGTGCCAGAGCAGCAGCATAGCGAGCACGATATAGGCAACAATCCACACCAGCGACGCGGTAATCATCGGGCGCAGCATGGCCCGGTTCCAGCCGATCACCGCCTCAAAGACGTCGGGGTAGTACAGCACCAGCGACGCAGCCGGGAGCACAGCGGCCGCCAGCGGCAGCCAGCGCCTTGAGCGGATCACCGGGTCATAGGAGTAGTGCAGCGCCAGCCACACCAGCTCCAGCGGGAACAGATATCTGCCCACCGCCATCGCGAAACCGAGCTGCCGCAGCGTCACCAGCATGTACTGAAGCGCTCTGCGCACGCTTGCCAGCCCGAAGAGCAGCGTCTGCACATCGGCGGAGATGCCGCCCTTTTTGGCGATATACGTCAGCACGCACATCCAGTGCAGGGCGAGCGTCGAAATCAGCGCGAGGATGAAGCCCGTCTCCCTGCTGCGCTTGGTGATGAACAGCGCGATGGAGCCCAGCAAAAGCAGCAGCATCACCAGGATCACCATTTGCCCTCACCCCCCTACACAAAGGCAGCAGCCCAGCGCGAGGCCGGGCTGCTGCTGAAACAGGCTCGTTGTGCCAGGCCCGGCTCTCTTACTTGCCGGCCTCGATCATGTTGTCAAAGAGCACATAGTCGCTCACCGGAACTTCCTTCTCGACAGCGCCGGAGGCGATGAAGGCATCCTGCTGCACCTTGTAGTAGCCCTCGATGGTGCCATCCTGCGCGCCAGCGATGATCTCAGCGCTGGAGGGCCAGGCGGCATCGCCGGTCTGGTCAAGCGCGCTCTGCACGTCCGTAGCACACTGCTGGGCAACCCAAGTGGCAACCTGCTCAAAGTTGTCGGGGTTGGAGCCGTAGTCCATCGCCTTGTACAGGGCGCGGGTGAAGCGGAGCACGACGTCCGCGTTCTTCTCGTAGTAGCCGCTGAGCACGATCCAGGACGCCGGGGAAACGCTGCGGTTGGCGAAGGTGACATTGCTGCACAGGGAGATCACGTCGCCGTTGCTGGCGTTCATGATCGTCGTGGTGGACGGGGACCAGCAGGCGCAGGCGTCGATGGAGCCGGACATCATGGCGGTCACCAGCGCGGAGGCGTCCATCTCGTAGGCCTCGATGTCGTCCCAGGTGAGGTTGGCTTCCTCAAGCGCGTACTTGAGGATCATCTCGCTGGAGGTACCGGAGGAGTAGCCGACCTTCTTGCCCTTGAGGTCCGCAACGGTAGCGATGCCGGCCTTCTGGCTGGCGAGCACATGGTCAGCGTTGCCGATCTGGGACAGCATGAAGATCTTCGCGCGGCCGTTGATGCACAGCTTGTGCGCGCCCGGTCCGATGTAGCCCATGTCGATGGAGCCGCTCTCCATAGCCGCGATGATGGTCGGACCGTCAGCGAACTCGACGAGGTTCACGTTGAAGCCCTCTTCCTCGAAGTAGCCCATCTGCACGCCGGTCACGACGCTCCACAGGCTCGCGTAGTTGGGCATGTACGCGATGTTCAGGTTGGTCGTCTCCGCAGCCAGCGCGAGTCCGGCAACGCAGAGCATGGTCAGTGCGAGCATGACGCAAATCAGTTTCTTCATGTTCGATACCTCCGTTTTTCTTTTATTCAAGCGAACACGTCGCTTAAATCCCGTTACTTGCGTACCTCGAGGTACTCCTGATACACCTGGCTCCAGATATGGTTCTTGAGCTCCATAAATTCGGGGGTCATCTTGGTCTCCTGCGTGCGCGGATACGGGATGTTGATGTCCACGATGTCCTTGATGCGGCCGGGGCGCGCGCTCATGATGATGACGCGCTGCGCAAGGATGATAGCCTCCTCCACGTCGTGGGTGATGAAGAAGCAGGTCTTGCGCTTTTTCTCCCATGTTTCCAGCAGCTCGGTCTGCAGCTGGGTGCGGGTCTGCGCGTCGAGCGCGCCGAAGGGCTCGTCCATCAGCAGCACCTCAGGCTCGGCGGCGTAGGCGCGGGCGATGGCGACTCGCTGCTTCATGCCGCCGGAGAGCTCCTTGGGGTAGTGGTCGGCGAACTTGGAGAGCTGCACCATTTCCAGGTACTTCATAGCCTCCTCCTCGGCGGCCTTGCCCTTGACGCCGCGCATCTCCAGCGCGAACATGACGTTCTTCTTGACCGTCAGCCACGGGAACAGGGCGTACTGCTGGAAGACGACGCCGCGCTCGGTGCCGGTGCCGGTGACCTCCTTGCCGTCGCAGTAGACCTTGCCGCTGCTGGGCTCGCTCAGGCCGGCGATGATGTTGAGCAGCGTGCTCTTGCCGCAGCCGGAGGGGCCGACGACGCAGATGAACTCGTTGTCATGAATGTCGAGATTGACGCCGTTGAGGGCGACCATTTCCCCGTTCCGGGTATTAAAGACCTTGCGCACGTTGTCGATGCGCACCCTGACGTTATTATTATTCGTCAGATTTCCCGCTTCTCCTGCCACGACGTGAGCCTCCTTTCAGCCGTTTTGATGAGCTTTTCAATCGTGATGCCCAGAATGCCGATGATGATGATGTACAGCAGCATCGGCGCAGGCTCGAAGCTGTTGTTCAGGCTGCGGATGCGCATACCCAGGCCGGCGGTGGCGCCGGTGGATTCCGCAGCGATGAGGGTGGTGAGCGCAACGGAGGCGCCCAGGCGGATGGCGGTGAGGATGAAGGGCAGCGTGGCCGGCGCGATGACGCGCAGGAAGATGTCCTTATCGGTAGCGCCGAGCACGCGCGCGGCCTTGATGAGCGTTTCATCGACGTTGATGACGCCCTGATAGATGGTTACGCACATGGTCAGGAAGCAGGCGATGGTGATGACGATGATCTGCGGCTTGCGGCCGACGCCCGCGGCGATAACGATCAGCGGAACGTAGGCAAGGGGCGGGATGTTGCGGATGAACTGGATCCACGGCTC
>JALFHA010000182.1 GCA_022776785.1 Clostridiales bacterium
GGCAGCCCAATGTTCCCTTATTGTTCAAAAGAAAAAGCAGTTTCAGAGCAGGATGCGAAGCATCCTACGATTGAAACGGGGGCTGATTCTGTAAAGCTAGATTTTAGCCGCAAAATAGTATAAAAGGAGAACGGGCTGAACAATCAACCCGTTCCCCCTGCTTTTAACCTGTTTTGCGTTAGAATCCTGCTTGCGCGAAGCCCCCCCGTCAGGTATCGCTTCGCTCCCTGACTGCTTTTACAGAATTGCTTCGCAAATGGGTTACGTTAGGGCTGCGCCCTAAAACCTGCTTGGGGCGCCGCCCCAAACCCCGCAAGGGATTTCATCCCTTGACCCTTCTTCGCTTCGCGCTTATCCTTGCAGCTTTACATCACACCACGCCCACAAAGCGGAACGTGAACTCCATCCTCTTGCTCACATCGAGCAGATATTCGTCATGCGTCCTCGCGCCC
Organism: Clostridiales bacterium; assembly: GCA_022776785.1. Lineage (GTDB taxonomy): Bacteria > Bacillota > Clostridia > Christensenellales > Aristaeellaceae > Ventricola. Next base: position 453 of record JALFHA010000182.1, read on the forward strand.
CAGCTATTGTCGCCGCCCACGCCCATCTGCATCTTCGCGCAACGGATGACCGTGTAATGCACCGGCGGCAGCTCGTCCTCGTGCTGCGCGCACTCCAGCTCGTGCGGCGTGTACGGCAGTGCGGAGAACTCCATGCCCTCGCCCATGAAGCGCAGGCCGTGGCCGCGCCTGTCGCGCACCTCGGCCCAGCGCACGCCCGTGCGGTTGCCGCACTCCTGCGGCACGAGGTAGTGCGCCAGATTGTCGCGCGGGGTCGTCTCGAAGATGCCCAGCCGCGCGCCCTCGCGGCGATCGACGTAGTTCTCGCCCGGGCCGTAGCCGTAGTAGCGCACGCGGTCGTAATCCGCGTCGAGCTTCATCATCATGCCGAACTCGGGCATTTCGCTCAGGCCCTCCACCGGGTCATAGCCGAGCGTCACGGCGATCTCGCCGCAGGGGTGCACCGTGTAGGTCACGTCACAGCGGGCCGCGGGCGTCGTGGGCAGGTTGTAGATGAAGCGGATGGACACCGCGCCGTCCTCGTGCTCCGTGACGGCGGGGCGCTCGAACTCGAAGCCGCCGCCGATGGGCTTGTGCGTCGCGTAGAGCGAGGCCAGCTTCCACTGGCCGTAGCGCGCGGGCATCAGGCAGCCCATGTCGTTGTCGATCGGCGCGCGCCAGAAGTTGGGCATCGGGATGTTGGCGAGCATCTCCCGCCCGCCCCAGCGGTAGGAGACGAGGCCGCCGTTCAGGTAGGAGAACAGCACGTCAAAGCACTCGCCCTTCACGCCCAGGTTCAGCGCGCCGTAGACCACGCGCAGCGGCGCGTGCCATGTGCGCTTCCTTTCGCCCGGCACGACGGTCACGCCCTGCGCAAAGGCGACCTCGTGACCCGCGGGCGCCCACGGCGTCGCGCGCTTCTGCCGGAACGACAGCGTCACCGCGTATTCGCCCGGCATCGTGCGCTTGCCAAACGGCAGCTCCACCGTGCCCTCGGCAAGCGGCGGCACGTCGGTCTCCAGCGCCGCCTCAGCGATCTTCACGCCGTCGCGCTCGAGAATCGCCACGCAGTCAAACTCGCTGGTGCGGGTGAACATGCTGCGGTTGTGGATGACCGCGCTCGTCTCGCCCACGTCCGCGACGATGTTCTGATAGTTGTACTTGACCTCCTGCATCTTCGGGCTCTCGCTGCCGTCGCCGTAGGCGATGCCGTTGCCGCTGAAGTTGTAGTCCGTCGGGCGCTCGCCGTGGTCGCCGCCGTAGGTCTGGCGCACGCCGCCGTAGCGCCCGCGCTCCGCGATGCTCTGGTCGATGTAGTCCCAGATGAAGCCGCCCTGATACAGGGGCTCCTCGTAGGCGTACTCCGTGTACTTGTGCATCGCGCCGTTGGAGTTGCCCATCGCGTGCGTGTACTCGCAGAGGATGAACGGCTTGTCCCTGTGCACGGCGAGGAACTTGCGGATGTCCGCCACGGAGGTGTACATCTGGCTCTCCATGTCGCTGCTGTCGTTGCGGCGGCGGTCGTTGAACACGCCCTCGTAGTGCACCAGCCGCGTGTCATCCAGCTCGCGGAAGCGCTGGCTCATCTCAAAGATGACTTCGCCGCCAAAGGACTCGTTGCCGCAGCTCCAGATGAGCACGCAGGCGTGGTTCTTGTCGCGCTGATAGGTGGCGTTCACGCGGTCGAGCAGGATGTCCAGCCAGTCCATGCGGTTGCCGGGCAGCGCGTACTCGATGGGCTTCTCCCCGCGGATGACCTGATCCCACACGCCGTGCGTCTCCATGTTGTTCTCGTCGATGACGTACAGGCCCAGCTCGTCGCACAGGGCGTAGAGCGCGCTGTGGTTGGGATAGTGGCTCGTGCGCACGGCGTTGATGTTGTTGCGCTTCATGGTGAGCAGATCGCGGCGGATCTTGTCCGGCGTGATGGCGCGGCCCGTCTCGGCGCAGAAGTCGTGGCGATCCGTGCCCTTGAAGACGATGCGCACGCCGTTCAGGCACATCAAGCCGCCCTTCATCTCAAAGCGGCGGAAGCCCACTCGCTGGCGCACAGCCTCCAGCTCGTTTTCCTCCGCGCCGACCAGCGTGATATCGAGGTCGTAGAGGTTCGGATGCTCGCTGCTCCAGAGCTTCGGCGCGGCAACCGGCAGGGAGAAGGTCACGCTCTCGCCTGCGCTCTGCCTGTCCTCCAGAATCGTTTTGCCGCCGTCGCGCAGCGCGATGTTGACGGACACATCCCCCGCGTCGGGCGCAAGCTCCAGCCGGAGCGCCACGTCGAGCACCGCGTCGGTATAGCGGTCGTCGAGCAGCGTCTTGACGCGCAGGTCGGCGACGTGCGCCGCCCCAATGGCGTAGAGGAACACGTCGCGGAAGATGCCGCTGAAGCGGAAGAAGTCCTGATCCTCCAGCCAGCTGCCGGAGCACCAGCGCTCCACGCGGCAGGCCAGCTTGTTTTCGCCCTCGATGAGGTAGGGCGTCAGCTCGAAGTCGTGCGGGGTGAACGAGTCGGACGAGAAGCCGACGTAGTGCCCGTTCAGCCACAGCGCCACGCAGCTCTCCGCGCCCTGGAAGGAGATGAACACGCGCTTGCCGCGCATTTCCTCCGGCAGGGCGAAGTACTTCACATAGCAGGCCACAGGGTTGAATTCCTGCGGGATCTCGCCCGGCTCCACGGCCTCGCGGCCATCCCACGGATATTGGACGTTGGCGTACTGCGGCACGCCGTAGCCCTCCATCTGAATGTGCGCAGGCACGGGAATCTCGTCCCACGCGTGGCAGTCAAAGTCCGCACCCTCAAAGCCGGGCAGCACCTGCGCGGCGTTTTTGGCGTGGTGGAATTTCCACAGCCCGTTCAGCGAGGCGCGCAGGCTGTTTTCACCGGCTTCAAGCTCCGCCCAGCTCGCAAAGCTCTCGTGGTCGGAATGGGCGGGCATGCGGTTCTCCGCGAAAAACGCGGGGCTTTTCAGCTTGCTTTCATCAAAGCTCATAGCGCTCATAAAAAAGGGCTGCATGTCAAAGCGAACATGCAGCCTCCTCCTTTCAAACTGTCGTGCTCTTTCAAAGCTCCGGAGAAAGGCGCGAAGCGAAGAAGGGAGTCTGAGGGATGAAATCCCTCAGGCAGGTTTGGGCGGCAGCCCAACGCTTCCCAAGCAATACGGCTTCCTTGCGTTTCGGAGGGCGAAGCCCAATCGAAACGTCTCCGCGCACTTTCTCAAACCGGAAACCTTATTACTTCACCGCGCCGGCGACGGCATTGGTAAAGCTCTTTTGCAGGCAGAAGAAGATAATCACGGTCGGCAGCGAGCAGATCGTCACGCCCGCCATGACCACGCCGTAATCGATGACGTAGCCGCCCATCAGGTTGGAGACGAGCATCGGCATGGTGGTGGCGTTGTTGGTTTGCATGATGACCTTCGGCCAGAGGTAGGAGTTCCACGCGTTCATGAAGGTGATGGTCGCGGCGGCCGCGTAGGTCGGCTTCATCATCGGGATGAACATGCGGATGAAGATCTGGAGCTCGTTCAGGCCGTCGATGCGCGCGGCCTCGATGGTGTCCTTCGGGAAGGTGCGCGCGCTGTTGCGGAAGTACATGATGAGGAACGGCGTCGCCAGACTGGGCAGGAAGAAGCCAATCCACGTGTTGAGCAGCCCCAGCTTGGAGAACATCTGGAACAGCGGAACGAGGACGGCCACGAACGGCACCATCATCGCCAGCATGAGGACGCTCATCACGCCGTCCTTCGCCTTGTCGTGGTAGATCTCAAAGCCATAGCCCGCGATGGAGCTGACGATCAGCGAGAGCGCCGTCTGCAGGAGGGTCGTCGCAAAGGAGTTCTTCATCGCGGTGAGGACGTCCTGCTGGGCGAAGAGATTCGTCAGGTTCTCAATCAGGTGCGTGCTGGGGATCATCCGGCCGCCGAGGATCTCCTGCGTGTTGTTGCACGCGGAGATGAAAGCCCAGTACAGCGGGAAAACGGAGATAAAGGACACGATAATCAGGAACGCATACATGAAGAACCGGGAAACATACTTGGAAACTGCGCCCTCTCTCATCGCTTGTCACCCACTTTCATCTGAATCGCGGCGAGGATAGCCACCATGATGAGAATGACAAACGACATGGCGGCGGCATAGCCGAAGTTCGGGTTCTTGGTGAACATCGTGTTGTAGATGTAGTGCGACATCGTGATCGTCATGTTGGCCGGTCCGCCGCGCGTCAGGTTGACAGACTCGTCGAAGAGCTGCAGCGTGCCGTTGGTGGACATGATGGCCGTCACGAGGATGATCGGCTTGAGCAGCGGGATGGTGATCTTGAAGAGCTGCTGCACCTGATTGGCGCCGTCGATGCGCGCCGCTTCATAAATCGAATACTCGATGCCCTGCATGGCGGAGAGGTAGAAGACCATGTTGTAGCCCGTCCAGCGCCAGATCAAGCCGATGATGATGACGACTTTGGCATACACCGGATCATTCAGCCAGTTGATGGCCTCGGAGATCAGCCCCAGCTTGAGCAGCACGGCGTTGACCATGCCGTCGTAGGTGAACAGCGTGCGGAAGATCATGGAGTAGGCCACCAGACCCGTGGCGCAGGGCAGGAAGATGCAGGTGCGGAACAGGCCGCGGAACTTCAGGTCCCTGTTGTTGAGCAGGGTCGCGAAGATGATGGCCAGGATCAGCATGATCGGCACCTGAATGATCAGGTAGGCGAAGGTGTTCTTGACGGACTGGATGAACACCTTGTCCTTGAGCATGTAGGCGTAGTTGCGCCAGAGCGGCTCGGAATACTTCATCGCGGTGGGCAGGCCCCGCTTGAGGGAGGTCAAGAAGGCCTGGAACATCGGCCAGAAGCTGAAGATGAAGATCAGCAGCGTCGCAGGGAGCAGGAAGGCCCAACCTGCCGCGCTCTGCTTGCGCTCCATTGTCCAGAAGCGCTTCTTCTTCGGCGCGGGAGTCGCATTGGTCATCGGGAATCCACCTCTCTTTTTTTCTCATCGCTTACGCCGCGCGGGAGCTGCGTTCCAAACGGGCGTTAGTGAGAACTGCCGCCCCGGCACGCCGGGGCGGCAGCATCATACCGGAAAGTCTGTGAATCAGAAGCCCATGGCGAAATTCACGGTATCCTCAGCGGTCTGCAGCTCGGAAGTGAGGTCGCCGCCGTTGATGTAGTTGGTCAGCGCAGTGCCCAGCGCCTCACGGGCGTCGTAGTAGAACGCGCCGGTCTGGTTGGCCGGAACATGAGCGGTGTACTCAACGATCTTCGCGAAGATGGCGTCGTCGTTGTAGAACGCGTTGCCCGCCTGATAGTTGGAGCCTTCCTTCGCGCCGGCCCAGGTGCCGATGGCAGAGGTGGACGGGAGGATCTCGTTGTAGAAGTCGACGTTGCGGTACAGCTTCATGAAGTCAAGCGCAAGGTCGATGTCGGTGCCGTTGGTGAACACCCAAGAAGAGCCGCCGTTGTTGGAGTAGTTGGTCGCGCCCTCGAGGCCAGGCATCTTGGGCATGTTGGTCAGCGCCCACTTGCCAGCCTGATCCTGCACGCCCATGATGGTGCCGAGGATCCAGCAGCCGTTGATGGTGCCCACGACAGAGGCGTTGGACAGGGTGCCGCAGTACTCATCCCAGGTGTTGACCTCGATGAAGATGCCTTCCTGCACCATGGTCTTGTAGTACTCGAGAACCGCCTTGCAGGCCTCGTTGTTCACGAAGTTCACGGAGCCGTCCTCGTTGAACATGGACGCGCCGCAGGACTGCATCATGATGAGCACGGTATCGATAGCGCCAGCCTGACCGGAGAGCATCGGGCGGCCGGTCTTGGCCTTGACGTCCTTGCCGATCTCGATGAAGCGATCCCAGTCGATGTCGGTCAGGTCATCGATGGTGTAGCCCGCCTCGGCGAGGTAATCGGTGCGGTAGGTGCCCACGACGGTGCCCGCGTCAAACGGGATGCCGTAGTTCTTGCCGTCGACCACGGAGTAGGCCAGCTTGCCCTCGGCAAAGCCGTCGAAGTCATACTTGCCGGTGATGTCGGCATAGACCTCGGGGTAGCTGAGCACGAACTTCTGCGCGGAGTTGTCCTGAATGAGCATGATGTCCGGCAGGTTGGAGATGTCGCCCGCGGAGGCGGCGGTGATGACGCGGGTCTCGACATCCTCGGAGAGAACCTCCTCGATGACGATCTCAACGTCGGGGTGATCCTTCTGGTACATTTCCTTGGCGACCTTCATCGCCGCGATGTTGAAGTTGGGGTCCCAGGTCCAGATGGTGATCTTGCCATCCTCGGCGGCAAAAGCGACGCTGCACAGGGTCAGCACCATCGCCAGCGCGAGGGCCAGAGAGACAAGCTTCTTCATAGATACGTTCCTCCTTGATCGGTTTTGTTCAGTTCTCCCTATTCTCGAACTGATTTGTTGGTATCATTATAGTATGGAGAAAATGCCTATTGTGCGCATATTCGATTCAATCCTTTTCATTTTCGATTCTATTTTTGTCCTATCCGCTCAGCTTTTCCCCCGTTCGCATGGTCGTAACCTCCAGTTGTATGCAAAAACGGAGGCAGAAATGCGCATTTCTGCCTCCGCCGCCCGCTTTATTCCTTGTCACTTTTGCCAGTTCCCTTTGTGCTGCGCCAGCGGCTGGGGCTCTCGCCCGCGTAGCGCTTGAAGTTGCGGTTGAACGCCGCGATGGAGGAAAACCCGCAGCGCCACGCGATATTCTGCACCGATTCGCGCGTCAGGTGCAGAAGGTTCACGGCCCTGTGGATGCGGTAGCGGTTGACGTACTCCAGCGGCGCCATACCCATCAGCTGCAAAAACACCTTGCGGAAGTAGCTCTCGCTCATCGCGCAGCTTTTAGCCAGATCGCCCACGCGGATCTCGCCCGCGTAGTGCTCGCGGATGTAGAGCAGCGCGGGCTCGATAGGCTGCATGGACGGCGGCGGCGCTCCCGCCTGCTCTGGGGACTGCCGGGCATCGCGCGCGAGCATGGTGAGCAGCAGCAGCACGAAGAGGCTCTCCTCCTGCGCGGACATGCCGCCCGGGGTTCTGCGCCGCTCGAGCATCGTCTCCACCAGCGCGGCGGCCTGCACATCGCCCACGGGCAGAAACAGGCCGTCCCCGCGCGCGGCGTCCAGCAGGCTCCGCACATCCGTGAGCGCGTGCGCGGGTGCGGCGCGCAGCAGCGCGTCCTCGTCGATCTCAAGGTAGCGCCAGTGCGTCATCGGCGCGCCCTCGTTCTGCTGGCTGTGGTAGACGCCGCGCGGCACAAGCAGCAGCGCCCCCGCGCCAAACTCCCGCTCCAGCGTGCGGGTGCGGATCTTGCCCCTGCCCGCCACGCACAGCCCCAGCTCGATGCAGTTGTGGGCGTGCAGGCCGTCCACGGCGTAGGGCGGGTAGAAGGCATTGTCCAGCAGCGCAGCCAGCGGCGTATTTCCCGGCAGGCGGAAGGCGCGCACCTCGCCGGAGGGCGGCTCCTCCAGCAAGCGGCGAAGCTCCAGATCATTCTCCCTCGACATAGATGTGCACCTTGTCCCGGCAGATCATGTTCAGGTAGGAGAGCAGCCCCGGCGTCACCTGCATGTAGACCTTGAGCCAGCGCCCCTCCTCGGGGCCGGTGCCCATGCAGTAGGCGACGGCGCAGCCCCTGTCCGCATCGTGCGCGGAGACGTCGTAGGTGATGCGCCGCGGCACGGCCGCCTTCGAGGCCGCCTCCGCGTCGTCGAGGATGTCCACGCCCTCGTCGGCGAGGACGACCAGCTTTTTGAGATCCATGTGCAGGAAGTCCTCGGTCTTCGGCCTTGTGCGCGTACCGCTGTGGCGCAGCACGGTGAGCATCGCGCCGTCGAGCCGGTATTCGTAGCTCACCTTCGCCAGCCCCATGAAGTACCATGTGAAAAACAGCGTGCCCAGCGAGAGCACCAGCATGGGGAAGCCCCACATCGTCCCCAGAAAGGTAAAGATCGCCACACTGAGATAGAGCATCACCTGAATCACGCGGATGTGGCTCTGGATTTTCCGCTCAATCGTCTCGCGGTAGCAGATGCTGTCAAGATTGGTCATGATGTGCCTCCTGTGCGCTTTGGTCAATGTGTATATGTCACTATAGCACAAACCCCGCCCCGGATTCAACCGGAACGCACTGGTTTGCGAAAATCGGCGTTTTCCTCCGCTGCGCGCAGTTCACCCTTTCTAAACCGCCCCGCTTCCTGTATAATGAAGGCAAATCAAAAATGCGGCCGCGCCGCCGCCAAAGGAGGCTTTCCTATGTTTGACGATAAAACCGTTTCCGCCGCCCGCAGCCGCGTGGAGGCCACAGTCGGCTTTCCGCTCCCCTATACCATCGCCGCGGAGCGCTGCGCCCCCGGCGAGGGGCTGACCGTCACGCTTGAGAGCAATCGCGCCCGGATTCTCGCCGAGGATGAAGCCGCCCTCACGCGCTCGCTGTTCCTGCTCGCTCGCTGCGTGCGCGAGGGGCGCGACGCGCTCCATGTCCATCAGGAGCGGCGCTTCGCCTCCTGCGGCGTGATGGCGGACGTCTCCCGCGGGGCGGTGCTCACGCCCGAGGCCGCGCGCAGGCTGATCGACCAGCTCGCCTCGCTGGGCATGAACCTGCTCATGCTCTACACGGAGGACACCTACGCCGTGCCGGAATATCCGCTTCAGGGCTATCTGCGCGGGCGCTATTCGCAGGACGAGCTGCGCGCACTTGACGCTTACGCCGCTCAGGCGGGCGTGGAGCTGGTGCCCTGCATCCAGACGCTCGGGCACATGGAGCAGCTGCTGCAATGGGATGCCAGCGCAGAGCTGCGCGACCAGCGCGACATCCTGATGATCGACGACGAGCGCACCTATGCGCTCATCGACGCGCAGCTGCGCGCGCTGCGCGCCTGCGTGCGCACCAGCCGCATCCACATCGGCATGGACGAGGCGCACGGCGTGGGGCTGGGGCGCTACCTGCTCGAGCGCGGCATGACCGACCGCTTTGAGCTGCTCAGCCGCCACCTGCGCCGGGTCATCGAGCTGTGTGAGCGCTATGGCTTCCGCCCCATCATGTGGAGCGACATGTTCTTCCGCCTCGGCTCGCGCACGAACGACTACTACGACGAGCAGGCGGTCATCCCGCAGGCGGTCATCGACCACCTGCCCCCGGTTGACCTGTGCTACTGGGACTACTACCACGACAGCGAGGAATTCTATGACCGCATGCTCGCCCAGCACGAGCGCATGGGCCGGGAGACGGTCTTTGCCGGCGGCGTGTGGACGTGGGCGGGCTTCCTGCCGCAGGTGCAGCTCACGGAGGCGACGATGCGCCCCGCGCTGCGCGTATGCGCGCGCCGGCGCGTGCACACCGTGCTGGCGACGATGTGGGGCGACGACGGTGCGGAGACGAATCTGTTCCTCGGCTCGAGCCTGCTGCCGATGTTCTCCGAGGCGTGCTGGCAGGGCGAAAGCTGCCCGCAGGAGGAGATCGACCTCGCCGGGGAGTGCCTGACCGGCCTGCCGCGCGAGGCGCTTCATGCGATGGGACTGTTCTTCCCCGGCCCATACGAGAAGCCGCTGACGGGCAAGGCGCTCATCTGGTGCGACCCGCTCTATCCGCTCTGCGTAGGCGACAGGGACACGCCGCAGGCCGCTGCCGGGCGCGCGCAGCAGGCGCTGGACGTCCTCAGCCGCCACGCCGGGCGGGAGGACTGCCGCTATGCCGCGCTGCTGTTTGAAATCGTCATTCAGAAGGCGCATCTGCTCGCGCACCTACGCGAGGACTATCTGTGCGGGGACAGGGACGCGCTGCGCGCCGCCAGCGACGAGCACATCCCGCGCCTGCTGACGCTCTACGACCAGCTCATGCGCGCGCACCGCGCCCTGTGGGAACGGGACATGAAGCGCTTCGGCTGGGAGGTGCTCGCCCTGCGCTACGGCGCGGTCACGGGCCGCCTGGCCGACGCGCAGGACGAGCTGCGCCGCTATCTCGCAGGCGAAATACCGTCCATCCCGGAGCTTGAGGAGGAGCCGCTTTGCGCCACGCGCGGCGTGCAGACGTTCGCCAATCTGGTAACGCCGTCGGCGCATTGATAAGAGAGATGCGGATATCCCCCGGGGCTCTCCGGGGGATGCTTTTGGCCTCTTCTGTTTGTATAATTTTTGACAAATACGACTCATAACCTTTTTCTATCGACAGTCTCACTCAAAGAACCCCCGCCGTCTTTGCGCGTTTTTCACAACCCTTTTGTGTTGCCCGCTGAAAACCCCTTGTCCGACTGGACAAACGCCGCCCGCGATGGTATACTTTTCGCGCAAGTCATTTTGGCTGTGTCAATCCGCCTGCTGAGCACCGTCCTCGGGCTGCAAAGCTGCGGGATTCACACGGCTTCGTCGGTGATGCAGCCGGCAGCATGCCGGTTTGTTCTGTTTGCCTTTGTCTGCAACGCAAGTCGATAAGGAGCAATGACATGACCATTAAGCAACAAAACGAGCTGGCCGTCGCGGCCTGCAAGGTGCGCATGGGCGTCATCGAGGGCACGCACTGCGCCAAATCCGGCCACCCGGGCGGAAGCCTTTCCGCGGCGGAACTGTTCGCCTACCTGTATTTGGCGGAGCTGCGCGTCGATCCCCAGAATCCCCAGTGGGCGCAGCGCGACCGCTTTGTGCTCTCCAAGGGCCACACGGCCCCGGGCCTGTACGCGGCGCTTGCGCTGCGCGGCTTCTTCCCGATGGAGGATATCAAGACCCTGCGCCGCATCGGCAGCTATCTTCAGGGCCACCCGAACATGAACAGCGTGCCCGGCGTGGACATGAGCACCGGCAGCCTCGGGCAGGGCATCTCCGCGGCGGCGGGCATGGCGAAGGCCGCCAAGCTGATGAACAATGGCGTGAACGTCTATACGCTGCTCGGCGACGGCGAAATCGAGGAGGGCGAGGTATGGGAGGCCTGCATGTTCGCCGCCCACTACAAGCTCGACAACCTCTGCGTCATCATTGACCTGAACGGCCTGCAAATCGACGGCGCGACGCGCGACGTGATGAACAGCGATCCGGTTCCCGCCAAGCTCGAGGCGTTCGGCTTTGACACGGTGGAGATCGACGGGCACGACTTCGCGCAGATGGAGCAGGCGTTCGCGCGCTTCCATGCCGCGGCGGGCACGGGCAGGCCCACGGCCATCCTGATGCACACGGTCAAGGGCAAGGGCGTGAGCTTCATGGAGAATGCCGTCGACTGGCACGGCAAGGGCCCCAACGACGCGGAATACGCGCAGGCGATGGACGAGCTGCGCGCGCAGCTTGAGAGACTGGAGGCGGCACAATGAGCGATATCGTCAGGAAGGCCACCCGCGACGGCTACGGCGCGGCGCTGGTGGAGCTGGGCCGCGAGCATGAGGACATCGTCGTGCTGGACGCGGACCTCGCCGCCTCCACCAAGACCGGCATGTTCAAGAAGGCGTTCCCGGAGCGCCACTTCGACTGCGGCATCGCGGAGGCCAACATGGTCGGCGTGGCCGCGGGCATGGCGGCGATGGGGCTTGTGCCCTTCGCTTCGAGCTTTGCGATGTTCGCCGTCGGGCGCGCCTACGAGCAGATTCGCAATTCCGTCGGCTATCCGCGCCTGAACGTCAAGATCGGCGCATCCCATGGCGGCATCTCCGTCGGCGAGGACGGCGCAAGCCACCAGTGCTGCGAGGACTTCGCGCTCATGCGCTCCATCCCCGGCATGGTCGTGCTCAACCCAGCGGACGAGGTTGAGGCGCGCAAGGCCACCAAGGCGGCCTACGCCTACAAGGGCCCTGTCTACCTGCGCTTTGGCCGTCTGGCTGTGCCGGTCATCCACAGCGAGGATTACGACTTTGCCATCGGCCGCGGCGAGCAGCTCACCGAGGGCAGCGACGTCGCCATCATCGCCACCGGCCTGATGGTCAACGAGGCGCTCATGGCCGAGGAGCGGCTGCGCGCCGAGGGCATCCATGCGCGGGTCATCAACATCTGCACCATCAAGCCGCTCGACGAGGAAATCGTCCTGCGCGCGGCGCGCGAGTGCGGCAAAATCATCACCTGCGAGGAGCACAGCATCGTCGGCGGTCTGGGCGAGGCCGTCTGCTCGCTGCTTGCCGAAAAGTGCCCCACGCCCGTCAAGCGCATCGGCGTCAACGACGTGTTTGGCTATTCCGGCCCGGCGTGGGATCTGCTCAAGGCGTTTGGCCTGAGCGCGGAGCACATCGTCGAGGTCGCGAAGTCGTTTTGAGCCTTCAAATTGGTATAAAACCGGCATGATGCCGGTTGCATCACCGACCAAGTGACGTAAGTCCCGTTGCTTTGTGGTCGAGTCCGAAGCTTTGCAGAAGGACTTACAGAGTAAAAAGGAGCTGCACGCACAGCTCCTTTTTGTATTCTCTGTTATTCCTCATCCAGCTCCGGCAGCTCGTCGTCAAACGCCCCTTCATCGCCAAGAGGCGCGCCTTCCTCGTCCTCCTTTGCCGCCTCGGCGGAGACGGGCGTCTCACCCTTGCCCAGCAGCTCGGCACGCACCAGCTTGTCGATCTCCGCGGCGACCTCCGGGTTCTCCTTGAGGTACTTGCGCGTATTCTCGCGTCCCTGACCGATGCGGGTATCGCCGTAGGAGAACCACGCACCGCTCTTGTGGATGATGTCCAGCGCCACCGCATTGTCCAGCAGGCTGCCCTCCTTGCTGATGCCCTCGCCGTAGAGGATGTCGAACTCCGCCACGCGGAACGGCGGGGCGACCTTATTCTTGACGATCTTCGCCTTGGTGCGGTTGCCCACGACGTTGGAGCCGTCCTTGAGCTGCTCGCCGCGGCGGATGTCGATGCGCACGGAGGCGTAGAACTTGAGCGCGCGTCCGCCCGGCGTCGTCTCCGGATTGCCGTACATCACGCCCACCTTTTCGCGGAGCTGGTTGATGAAGATGCAGGTGCAGTTCGTCTTGTTGACGATGCCCGTCAGCTTGCGCAGCGCCTGGCTCATCAGACGGGCCTGCAGGCCGACGAAGGAGTCGCCCATCTCGCCGTCGATTTCGGCCTTGGGCACGAGCGCGGCCACCGAGTCGATGACCACGATGTCAATCGCACCGGAGCGCACCAGCGCCTCGCAGATTTCCAGCGCCTGCTCGCCGGTATCCGGCTGGGAGACGTAGAGCTGATCGACGTCCACGCCGAGCTTGCGGGCATAAACCGGGTCGAGCGCGTGCTCCGCGTCGATGAACGCGGCCACGCCGCCGGCCTTCTGCGCCTCGGCGACGACGTGCAGCGCGACGGTCGTCTTGCCGGAGGATTCCGGGCCGTAGATCTCCACCACGCGGCCGCGCGGCAGGCCGCCCACGCCCAGCGCCATGTCCAGATCGAGGCAGCCCGTGGGGATGACCTGAATGTTCTGCTGCGCGCGCTCGCCCATGCGGATGATCGCACCCTTGCCAAACTGCTTTTCAATGCTCGCCAGCGCCATGTCCAGCGCGCGCTTTCTCTCCGTCGCGTCATCCGAGGGCGCTGTCACGACCTTGGCCGCCTTCTTGCTCTTGTCCGATGCCATTGCTTGTTCCTCCAGTTGTATCACTTTTCAAATCAGACCCGCTTTGCACAGGCTCACCGTCAGGTATCGCTTCGCGCCTGTTTCCGCTGTCAGGCAATTCATCATTTTCCCGAGGCGACAGCCGCTCTGCGAACCATATCCAGCGCGCGCAGCGCGGCCAGCTCGCGCACGCGCTGGCGGTCGCCGTGCAGCGTCAGGCGGACGGCCTGCGTCCCCTGCGCGCTGGCGCAGGCCACATACACCAGCCCGACGGGCTTGTCCTTCGTGCCGCCGCCCGGCCCAGCGATGCCCGTCGTCGCAACGGCGATGTCCGCGCCGCTGCGCGCGCGCAGGCCCTCGGCCATCTCGCGGGCGGTCTGCTCGCTGACGGCGCCGTATTTTTGAAGCGTTTCGGGCTTCACGCCGCAGTATTTGATCTTCGCCTCGTTGGCGTAGGTGACGTGCGCCTCGCCCAGCGCCGCGGAAATGCCCGGATAGTTCACCAGCCGCGCGGCGACCAGCCCGCCGGTGCAGCTCTCCGCGGTGGCGACGGTCAGGCCGCGCTCGGTCAGCGCGTGCCCGGCGGCCTCCTCCATCGAGCCCTCGCTCGTGTCGGTGACGGCGTAGACGCTCTCGCCCAGCCGCGCGCAGATGGCGTCCACCACCGGCGCGATGCGCGAAAGCGCTTCATGCTCGCTGTCCGCCTTGCTGCTCACGCGCAGCTGGCACTCGCCGGTCTGGCAGTAGGGCGCGACGGTCACGCCATCGCTGCTGCCCTCGATGTAGTCCGCGCAGAGCTGCGCCACCTGGGACTCGCCCATGCCGTAGATGCGCACATAGCGCGAGGCGATGCATCCGCCCATGCGCGCCGCCAGCCGGGGATAGACCTGCCGCTCGAACATGTCGGCCATCTCGTGCGGCGGGCCGGGGAGCTGGATGACGGTCTTGCCGTCCCGCTCGATCATGCAGCCGGGGGCCGTGCCGCAGGCATTGGGCAGGATGGTGCTGCCCGCCGGGAAGAGCGCCTGCTTGCGGTTGGTCAGCGGGCAGACGCGCCCGATCTTGCCGAAGTAATCCTGTATGGCGCGCCAGCTCGCCTCGTCATAGACCATCGGCAGGCCCATGAGCGCCGCTGCCGTCTCCTTGGAGAGGTCGTCCTGCGTGGGGCCGAGGCCGCCGGTCGTCACCACGATGTCGCTACGCGAGAGCGCCAGCGAGAGCGTATCGCGCAGGCGCTGCGGGTTATCGCCCACCGTCGTGTGGTAATAGACCGATATGCCCAGGCTTTGCAGCCTGCGCGAGAGGTACTGTGCGTCTGTATTGACGATCTGGCCCATCAGCAGCTCCGTGCCGATGGCGACGATTTCCGCGACCATTTTATCTCGCCCCTCCCAGCACGCTGCGGTTCTGCCAGACGTACTCGCCCATCGAGTAGAGGGTCATCACGGCGGCGGCGAGGGTCAGCAGCTCCGGCATCCGGCCTCGCCCTGTGACGGTGAGCAGCATAACCAGCAGCATCTGCAGCACGGTCTTGATCTTGCCGCTCATCCCCGCGGCGACGACGTGCCCCTGCTCCACGGCGCACAGCCGCAGGCCGGAGACGACGAACTCCCGCGCGATGAAGATGATGCAGGCGACGACGTTGAGCCGCCCCATCGCGGTGAGCATGATGAACGCCGTGTGCGTGAGCAGCTTGTCGGCGATGGGGTCCATGAACTTGCCGAAGTTGGTAATCAGGTTGTACTTGCGCGCAATTTTGCCGTCGAGCATATCCGTCAGCGACGCGGCGGCAAACACCAGCAGCGGCAGCACGCACAGCTCACGGTCGTCTGCAAACGCCCAGAGCAGCACGAGATAGACCGGCACCAGCGCCACGCGCACCAGCGTGAGCTGATTGGGCAGATTCAGCGAGCGCCAGACGTCCAGCAGCTTTTTCATACGCGTACCCCCGTCAGGTCGTAGGCCTTGGCCCCGGTGATTTTGACATCCACGAACGAGCCGATTTCGCACGGCTCCTCCGAGCTGAAGGTGATATGGCCGTCCGTCTCCGGGGCCTCAAACTCGCTGCGCCCGGTATAGCGATTGCCGCGCCGCTTCTCCACCAGCACGCGGCAGGTTGTGCCCACGCGCTCGCGGTTCAGCTGAAGGGAAACATCGTGCTGAAGCGTCATCAGCGCGTCATAGCGCGCCTGCTTGACGGCCTCGTCAATCTGGTCGGGCATCTGCGCGGCCATCGTGCCCTCCTCCGGGGAGAACATGAACGCGCCCATGCGGCCGAACCTCGTCTCGCGCACGAAATCCATCAGCTCGTCAAAGTCCGCGTCCGTCTCGCCGGGGAAGCCGACCATCAGCGTCGTGCGCAGCATCATGCCGCGCTCCTTGAATTTGCGGCAGACCTCGCGGATGTGCTCGCTGGTGTCGGAGCGGTTCATGTCGGTGAGGATGTGCTGGCTGATGTGCTGCATCGGCAAATCGAGGTACTTGCACACGTTCGGCAGGCGCGCGATGGTGTCAAGCAGCCGGTCATCGACGCGCTCGGGATAGCAGTAGAGCGTGCGCAGCCATGCAACGCCCGGAATCGCCGCGACCTTCTCAATCAGCTCGGGCAATCGGCTCTCCCCGCCGCCGTCGGTGCCCCAGCGCGTGGTGTCCTGCGCGATGAGCGTGAATTCCTTCACGCCCTGCGCCGCCAGCGCGCGCACCTCAGCGAGGATGTCCTCCTCCGGCCTGCTGCGGTAGCCGCCGCGGATCAGCGGGATGGCGCAGTAGGAGCAGCAGTTGTCGCAGCCCTCGCCGATGCGGATATAGGCGCTGTACTTCGGCGTGGTGAGCACGCGGCCGTACTCGAAGAACGTGCCGTCGTCGTCGGTGTAAACCGGGCGCGCCCCGGCAAACGCCTCGCGGATGGCCTGGTCGAGCTTCGCATACTCGTTCACGCCCATGATGACGTCCACCTCGGGCATCTCCTCGCGGATGGCCTCCGGATAGCGCTGGGCAAAGCAGCCCGTAGCCACCAGCAGGCGGCAGCGGCCGGTCTGCTTGTATTCGGCCATTTCAAAGAGGGTGGCGATGGCCTCCTCCTTGGCGGACTGGATAAAGCCGCAGGTGTTGACGATGATGACCTCCGCACGCGCGGGGTCGGAGACGATCTGATAGCCGTGCTCCTTCAAAAAAGCGAGCGTCTGCTCGGAATCGACGCGATTCTTGCTGCATCCCAGCGAGATGAGCCCAACGGTTGTTGCCAAAGCTTCTTCTCCTCTGATTCTGTCGTTTTTGGTTTTGCGCGCGGCGGCTGCCGCACATCATACCGGCTTTATTGTATCATGCGCTTGAAGCAATTACAAGAAAAAGCCGGCCCTTTCGCGGAGAATCCGCGTCCGGGTCGGTTTTCATTATATCAGATTCGAGCGAAAAATCAAGAACATTTGTTCCCATTTTGTGAAATCCGCGCCTATCTGCCCATATCCCCCATCTCCCTCGGCGCATTCGGGCAATAGGTCAGATAGGCCAGCATCAGCGTGGAGGTATCCGGCAGGGAGAGGCAGTACACCGGCGGCGAGCCGCGGCGGCGCGCGTTCTCCAGCGTCTCGGAGAGCAGGAACAGCCCGCTGCCCTGCGGCGCGCGGCGCACGAAGGCGAAGCGCACCTCCTCCCACGGCAGGTACAGCCCATGCCCGGCGCACACCCCCTGCTCGCTGATGCGCGGGCAGGTTGCTACGGCGACGGCGGCGCGGTTGAGCAGCAGCAGCCCGGCGGCGCACAGCGCCATCGCCACAGCTGCGGAGGCGAACGAGCCGCTGAGCACATCCCGTCCGGCGGCGCGGGCCATCATCAGCCCCGCCGTCAGGAAGGCGAGAGCCGCCGCGGGCAGCATCATCAGCAGGTAGAATGCCGCCTGATGCCACAGTGCCCGCATCCGCCCGGAGGGCCTGCCCTTCTGCTGCGGCGTGAGATCGACGGGATAGGGGCAGTAGGTCTGCACGGCGGCGGCCAGCCGCTTGGAAAGCGGCGCGACGAAGCCCCACTCCCCGCAGGCGGGCGCGCGATGCAGCAGCTGCAAAAAGTCGTCGTGCCCCTGGTACAGGCCGTAGAGATAGCGCCGCCTGCTGTTGCAGCACAGCGCGCCGAGCGCGGCGAGCTCCGTCCACGGCACGCGGCGCACGCGCAGCAGGAAGCCCACGCCCACGCCCTGCGCATCGACGAACAGCCGGCAGGAGAGCAGCGCGAAGCTCGCGCCAAGCAGCAGCAGCGTCGCGGCCAGCAGCGCGCCCGCCCAGCCGTGCAGCCCCCGCTGCACGCACAGGTCGCGGCACAGCGCGCACAGGATCGCCGCGGCGCAGGCGGCGGCGCTCAGCCGCGGGTAGCGCAGCACGCGAACCATCGCGTCCCCTCCCTTCTGTCTGATGTGCAAAGTCTTCCTCCCCGGATCAGCCCCGGGCGCAGAGCGGCGGGATTTATACTGTTCTTCGATAAAAGCATTTCTTCCGGGTTTCTCGTTAGTTCATCAAAAACTCACCGTCAGGCCTCGCTTCGCGATTTTATCCCGGCTTTTACTCTGTAAGTCCTTCTGCAAAGCTTCGGACTCGGTCGCAAAGCAACGGGACTTACATCACTTCGTCGGTAATGCAACCGGCATCATGCCGGTTTTAACGCAGAACAGTATTACAGCCTTCGGAGCGCTGCAATCATGCCACCCATCGGACGAATAACTGCGAAGGGAGAGACCTCACGCCGGAAGCCTCTCCCTGTTTCTTCTCACAGAAATGTCCGCGCAGGCCCTGTTACGGGTTGCTCGGCGGCAGCGTCGCCTCGACGGCGGCAGGGGTCTGCGGCACGGGGGTCGCCGTCGCCTCGGGCGCAGCCGTCGCCTCGCCGAAGCCATAGCCGCCCTGCGCGCCGGGCAGCTCGTCGAGCAGCTCCACATCGGGCTCCTTGTTCTTTTCGGCCTCCTCAGCGGCCTTTGCGGCGGCCTCCGCCTCGGCAGCGGCCCTCGCGGCGGCCTCCGCCTCCTCGCGCATCTGCTGCGCGCGCAGCATGGCCGCCTCGGTGGCCGGCTGGCGGCCGGAATCCGTCACGCCGAGCGCCGCCTGCATGATGGCATACGGGCAATCGCTGGTGAGCTTGATGTCGCGGTAGGGGCTCGAGGACGTGTGGCGGCCCAGGCGCAGCTCCACATGCGTGTAGTCAGAGCCGGAATTCTTGTTGCCCTCCACGGCGATCTTCGCGCCCGCCTCGAGCACGTCGCCGCGGCGCACGCTGATCTTCTTGCAGTGCAGGTAGAGCACGGTGCAGTCGTATTCCTCGTTGTACACGGCCACGGTGCCGTTGCTGTCGCCCGCGCGGGTCACCACGCCGCCCAGAATGGCGTAGAGCTGCGCGCCCGGCTTGTAGACGAAGTCGATGCCCTCGTGGATACCGGAGAAGCCCATGCGGCCCGCCTTGTCGCGGATGCGCTCGCAGTACTGGCCGTAGAACATCGCCGTCTCGCCGAGATCGCCGCCGTAGAGGCGCTCGCGCATGGCGTCGGTGATGTCCATCACGATCGGGGCAACGGCGTAGGCGCCGTTCTCATCCTCGACGATGTACTCCGCAGGCACATCGGAGGCGAACGGGGTCAGGTAGTATTCGCCGTGGTTGTAGGCGTACACGTTGTCGTAATACGTCACCTTGCGGCTGCGGGTATAGCGGTATCTGTTGGTGAACCAGCGGTATTCGGTCGTCAGCTCCAGCGTGGAGGCCTCCGTCTCAGCGGCGGTCTGCGCGGCGGCGGCCCCCGCCTGCTGCGCGCTCTCCGCCGACGCGCCGGCGGTAAGCAGCGCCAGCGAAAGCGCAAGCGCCGCCATCAGTTTTTTCTTCATCATGCTCAACCTCCGTTTTTCAGAAAGTCTTTCGGACAAATGCACAAAAGGCTCCGCATAGCGTTTCTCCCTTCATTATACCAGACGCGGGTTAAAACTCAAGCATTTTTTGCCGCACAAACCGATTATTTCCATATAGCCTGCAAAAGCAGGCCGCCAGGACACCCGGCCCGCGCCAATCACTCGCCCCCTCGCGCCTGCGTTTTGGCTGGCCCAAATGTGGGCTTCCCGCTTGACAATCCCTGCCAAAGCCGCTACAATAATACGCAAATCGCACATCGCTTTTCCATTTTCAAAGGCTATGACGGAACAAAGACGCGCGCCTCGATCCCCCAGAGAGCCGGCATCGGGTGCAAGCCGGCGGCGGGCGCGCGGGATAACTCACTCCCGAGCCGCCCGCGTGAGGAGCGCGGGACGAACTGCCGCGTTAAGGCTCAGAGGGCTCCTGCGTGCGCCGCGCGCGCCGGAGGGGCCGAATCAGGGTGGTACAGTGTGGCTATACGGCCTCGCCCCTGCGGAAAGCAGGTGCGGGGCTTTACTTTTTTCCCGGAAGCGGCGCTGTCACCTTGCGCCAACGGGCAGAGACAGAGGAGGATACGCAACGATGGGCATGACAATGACACAGAAAATCCTCGCGCGCGCGGCGGGCGTGACGAGCTGCCGCCCCGGCGAGCTGCTCATGTGCAGGCTCGACATGGTGCTCGGCAACGACATCACCGCGCCTGTGGCGATCAACGAGTTTGAGAAGATGGGCGCGAAGAAGGTCTTCGATCCGGCCAAAATCGCGCTGATTCCCGACCACTTCGTGCCGAACAAGGACATCAAATCCGCCACGATGGCCAAGCAGATGCGCGACTTCGCCCGCGCGCAGGGCATCGTGCATTACTACGAGGTGGGCCGCGTGGGCATCGAGCACGCGCTGCTGCCGGAGCAGGGCATCGTCGCCCCGGGCGAGGTCATCATCGGCGCGGACAGCCATACCTGCACCTACGGCGCGGTCGGCGCGTTCTCCACGGGCGTGGGCTCGACCGACATGGCCGTGGGCATGGCGACGGGCGAGTGCTGGTTCAAGGTGCCCGAGGCCGTCAAAGTGGTTCTCAAGGGCAAGCTCAGGCCATGGGTCAGCGGCAAGGACGTCATTCTGCACCTCATCGGCGAGATCGGCGTGGACGGCGCGCTGTACCAGTCGCTGGAGTTCACCGGCGAGGGCGTGAAGGAAATCGGCATGGACGGCCGCCTCACCATCGCGAACATGGCGATTGAGGCCGGCGCGAAGAACGGCATCTTCCCGGTGGACGACGTCTGCCGCGCCTATCTCGACGGGCGCGTCAAGCGGCCCTACACGGTCTTTGAGGCCGACGAGGGCGCGGAGTACAGCCGCGTGGTGGAAATCGACCTCGACAGCCTCG
>JALFHA010000209.1 GCA_022776785.1 Clostridiales bacterium
GGTTTCCAATCTCCGCCTGCCTGTTTCCCGCACAGCGGGCGGCAGGCTGCGATTCCAAACCTGCTTGAGGGATTTCATCCCTCAAACTCCCTTCTTCGCTTCGCGCTTATATTCGAGCTTTTAAGTGCAAGACAGTATCAGCCGTCGGTTTGAGCATGGCAATCCCGCCGGATCGACAAAAGGGATGCGCAGGCATTTTTCCTCCGCATCCCTTTCCTGCGCCGCAGGGCGGCTTACAGGCTTTCGCCGTTTGTCTCCATCACATGCTTGTACCACAGCGCCGAATCCTTGGGGATGCGCTGCTGCGTGGCGTAATCGACATGGACGAGGCCGAAGCGCTCCGTGTAACCGCAGGCCCACTCATAGTTGTCCATCAGCGACCAGGCGAAGTAGCCGCGCGCGTCCACGCCCTCCTCCGCCGCGCGCTTGTAGGCGAGCAGATAGCGGTGCATGTAGTCCTCGCGGTTGGGGTCGTGCACCTTGCCGTCCAGCGACACCGCGTCGTGGCAGGACATGCCGTTCTCCGTGATGATGAAGGGGGTTTTGTAGCGCTCATAGATGAATTTCGGTCCCCAGTACAGCGCATCGGGCGTGATCGGCCACTGAATCGCCGTCTTGGGGAAGCCCACCGGCAAGAGAACCTCCTCGAAGCCTGCGGCATTGTCGCTGGCGCGGATGATTTTGCCGTGATAGATATTCTGCGCGTAGTAGTCAAGCGGCTGATGGATGAGCGGCAGGTCGGCCTCCCAGCCCTTCGGCAGCAAATGTCCGAATCGCGCCACCCCTTTTTCGGGATAGCTGCCCAGCATCGCCGGGTCGCTCCACCAGGAAGCCGACCAAAACCAGTCGTCTTCCACATCGAAGCAGGCGCGGCGCGCGGCCTCCACGTCCTCGGCGCTGGCGCTGGCAGGGATGCACGGACTGCAGGTCGGCGCATAGCCCACGCGGCAATCCGGCACGAGCGAGCGCAGCGCGCGCACAGCCATGCCGTGGGCCTTGAGTACATGGTGGCTCATGGGCACGGTGCTCTCGTCAGGCAGCAGCAGGCCCGGCGCATGGACGCCCTTGATATAGCCCAGCCCGATGAAGCACTGCGGCTCATTGAAGGTGAAAAAATCCTTCACGCGGTCGCCGAAGCTGCGCGCGCACAGGGCGACGTATTCCTCGTACCACTTAGGGCTGTCGGGGTTTTCCCACGCACCGCGGGCCTGCAGGGCAACAGGGTAATCCCAGTGGAACAGCGTGGCAAACGGGCGCACGCCGTTTTCAAGCAGCGCGTCGATCAGCCGGTTGTAGAAGTCGATGCCCTTCTGATTGACCGCACCCGTGCCCTCCGGCAGAAGCCTCGGCCATGCGATGGAGAAGCGGTAGTTCTTCACGCCCAGCTCGCGCATGAGCGCTGCATCCCCGGCAAAACGGTGGTAGTGGTCGCAGGCCTCGTCGCCCGTGTGCCCAAAGAGCACCTTGCCGGGCGTATGGGAAAACGTATCCCACACGGACATGCCGCGGCCATCCTCCCGTGCCGCGCCCTCGATCTGATAGGACGCCGTCGCCGCGCCCCAGATGAAATCCTTGCGAAAGCCCATGGGTCAAATCCTCCTTTTGCGGTCATCGCGCTGTTGTGATAGCGCCTTTATCATAGCGCAAATTGCTCCGCAAAGCAAGCCGGAAATGCCAAAAGCGGCCAGTGGCCACTCCCGCCTCCAGCCCGCTCTGTGCTTTCCGTTCCTTTTCCTTCGAGGCCGTTGACGGCACAGCTTCCTTCGGCCTGCGCCGTGCCATGCCTTCATGATAGCATAGCGCTGAGCGCACGTCCACCACCTGTGCGGCGCACTTTTTTGCGTTTGCGCGCGCGCAGGTTGCGCCGGAGCGCACTCATACAGACAGAGCGCCCCGCAGCTCCTGCGAGGCGCCCTGCCTTGATTCTGTTTTCAACGCCCCGCACCGTCCACGACGCGCTTCTGCCAGACAAACGTCGCCGCCATCACCGCCGTCAGCATGAGGATAACGGCAGGCAGCGCGCCGTAGCCGAGCACCCCGGCCATCGCGCCGAAGATCGTCGGCATGAACGTCGAGCCGATGTAGGCCGAGGCCATCTGCACGCCGACGGCGGCCTGCGAGTTCTCCGCGCCGTAGTTGACCGGCGTATCCTGGATGATGTTCGGGTAGATCGGCGCGCAGCCCAGCCCGCAGAGCACGAACGCGGCGATCATCGCGCCGCGCGCGGGCACGAGCATCAGCATAAGGCCGAGCGCGAGCACCGCCTGACCCATCTGCACGAGCTGGCGGGGCTTGAATTTCAGCGTCATGAAGCCGGAGAGCGCGCGCCCCACCGTGATGCCGATGCACACCAGCGAGCCGAAGGACGCAGCCTGCACCTCGTCGATGCCCCGGGCAAACACCATGTACGTCGGCCCCCAGAGGATGAGCGTCGATTCGATGGCGCAGTAGCACAGGAAGGTTGCCATGCCCTGCTTTGCGCCGGGGAGGGCGAGCACCTGCCTGACGGAGAGCACCTTCGCGGCGCGCTCCTCTGCCTGCGTGCCCTCGCGCCGCCAGAGGGAGAGCGTGAGCAGCAGCGCCGCGCTCAGCGCGCACTGCATCAGGCCGATGGTCCAGTAGCCCGCGCGCCACGCTGCACCCGCGCCCATGCACGCGGAGAGGATGATCGGGCCGATGGTCGTGCCCACGCCCCAGAAGCAGTGCAGCCAGCTCATATGCCGCGGCGCGCAGTGCAGCGCGACATAGTTGTTCAGCGCCGCGTCCACAGCGCCCGCGCCCAGCCCCAGCGGCACGGCCATCAGGATCAGCCACGCATAGTGGCCGGTAAACGAGATGCCCAGCAGCGCCAGCGCCGTCGTCAGCACGGAGAAGGCCGTCAGGCGGCCCGTGCCGAAGCGGCGGATGAGCCGCGCGCTGTTGAGGCTGGAGACGATCGTGCCGAAGGAGACGACCATCTGCACCAGCCCCGCGCCCCACACGGGCGCATGGATGTCCCCCAGCATGGACGGCCACGCGCTGCCCAGCACGGAATCCGGCAGGCCGAGGCTGACGAAGGACAGGTAAATCATCACAAGCAAAGCCGTTGAAATCATGGGTTCCTCTTTCCTCTTTCGATGTGGAATTTCTATATGGCTTTGAAGCCTGCTTTGCAAAAGCAGCCCGTCTCAATCATAGGCCGCTTCGCGGCCTGCTCTGATACTATTTTGCGGCTAAAATCTAGCTTTGCAGAATCAGTCCCGTTTCAATCGTAGGATGCTTCGCATCCTGCTCTGAAACTGCTTTTTCTTTTGAACAATAAGGGAACATTGGGCTGCCGACCCGGGAAACCCGCATAGTCGCGCCAAAGGCGCTCCTTGCGGTTTCCAGCCTTCGCCTG
>JALFHA010000244.1 GCA_022776785.1 Clostridiales bacterium
AGCTTGGCATACGCTGAGCTACGTGCAAACGGACAAAAGAATACTTCGGGAGGAGACTTCCAGGATGGACGGACTTCTGTGGGAAAAGGAAATCAGGCAAGCGGAGCATGTGAGGCTGCTGGGACGATTTGACCCGCGGCAGCCCGTCCTTCCGCTATTCTGGACGGGCAGCGGCATCGAGCTGCATATCCGCTGCAGAGAGCTTGACCTGGAGCTGGAATGCGATTATGATATGCAGTGCCCGTGGCTGGGCGTGATGGTGGACGGCGCGCCCGTTGCGCGCTTTGCCCTCGAGCGCGGTCGGCGCTACTACACGCTGCTGGCCGGCATGGACGAGACGGTGGTGCACACCGTGACCGTCGTGCGCGATACCCAGCCGGTGGCGGAGGATGAGCGGCTGTTTGTGCATGCGCACAGGCTGCGCTCGGATGGCGAGCTGCTCCCACCCCCGGAAAGGGCGCTGCGCATCGAGTTCATCGGCAACAGCCTCACCAGCGGCGAGGGTTTCATCGGCCCGAGGGGTGCGATGGAGTGGCGCACCATCTGGCTCAGCGGCATGGAAAGCTGGGCGATGGAGGTCTGCCGCGAGATGAACGCGCAGGGCCGCTGGCTTTCGCAGAGCGGCTGGGGCGCGTACTGGAGCTGGGACGGCAACCGGGAAAACCGCATCCCGCGCATCTACGACGCCGTCTGCGCGGTGGAGCGCGGCGGCGATGTGCCCTATGACTTTGCCGCGAATCCCGTCGATGCGGTGGTCATCAACGTCGGCACGAACGACGCGTCGGCGCTCTCCCGGCTGGAGGGCTGGGAGAAGGAGGCGGCTGCGGCGGCCATCCGAAGCGCGGCGGCGGATTTCCTGCGGCAGGTGCGCCAGAGGAATCCGGAGGCGTTCATTCTCTGGGTCTACGGCATGTGCGGCGGCGACATTGCCCCGCTGCTGCGCAGCGCTGTGCGCGAGGTGCGCAGCGAGGGCGACCGCAGGGTGAGCTATGTCCAGCTTCCGGAGTGCCCGGAAAGCGGACTCGGCTCGCGCGAGCATCCGGGCAGGGGCAGCCATCACAGCGCGGCGCTGGCCGTGGTGCGCAGGCTGAAAAAAGCGCTTAAGAACAATACGGAGGTCTGATATGCAGCTGATGGAGGAGGCCCGCAAGCGGGCGGCATTTTTTGCAGAGAGCGAGAGCTTTGACGAGGAGACGCGCCACGCGGCGAGGGCTGCGCTGGAGGATGAGCAGGAGCTGCTCGCCCGCTTCGGCAGCGAGCTGGAGTTCGGCACGGGCGGTCTGCGCGGCATCCTCGGCGTGGGCACGGCGCGGATGAATCGGGTGATCGTCGCGCGTGCGACGCAGGGACTGGCGGATTATCTCAACCGGAACGGCGGCAGGAGCGTCGCCATCGCGTATGATTCGCGGCTGTGCTCCGACGAGTTTGCGCGCACGGCGGCGTGCGTGCTGGCGGAAAACGGCCTCACCGCGCACATGTACAACCGGCTGATGCCCACGCCGATGCTCTCCTTTGCGGTGCGCGAATTGCATTGCGATGCGGGCATTGTCGTGACGGCGAGCCACAACCCCGCGCAGTACAACGGCTACAAGGTCTACGGCAGCGACGGCTGCCAGATCACTGAGGAGGCCGCGGCGGCGATTACGGCGTGCATCGGGGCTGTGCCCTATGGCGCGGCGAAGGAAATGCCCATGGACGAGGCGCGCGAAAAGGGTCTGGTTGTGGACATCCCGCAGCGCGTGTTTGACGCGTTCATCGAAAGGACGCTCGCCTGCCGCGTGAATCCGACGGCAAGCACCCCGCTGCGGCTGGTCTACACGCCGCTGCACGGCACGGGGCTGGAGCCTGTGCGCGCGGTGCTTGACCGCATGGCGGGCATTGAGCGCATCGAGGTGGCGGAGCAGTGCGTGCCGGACGGCCACTTCCCGACCTGCCCGAAGCCCAACCCCGAGCTGCGCGAGGCGCTTGAGCTGGGCCTTGCGCTGGCGCAGAAGGAGAAGACCGATCTGCTCATCGCCACCGACCCGGACAGCGACCGCGTGGGCGTGGCCGTGCGCAGGCGCGACGGAGCTTACGCTGTGCTGACCGGCAACGAGGTCGGCCTGCTGCTCATGCAGCATGTGCTGCGCTCCCGAAAGGCGAACGGCACGCTGCCGGAAGACCCCGTCGTCGTCAAGACCATCGTCACCAGCGACCTCGCCTTCGCCATTGCGGCGGACTACGGCGTCGAGGTGAAGGAATGCCTGACGGGCTTCAAGTACATCGGCGAGATCATCGGCAGGCTCGAGCATGCGGGCGAGGCGGAGCGCTTCGTCTTCGGATTTGAGGAGAGCTGCGGCTATCTGGCGGGCGCGCATGTGCGCGACAAGGACGCGGTGATGGCCTGTATGCTCGTCGCGGAGATGGCGCAGACCGCCGCGGCGCAGGGGCGCACGCTGGCGGACGAGCTGGACGCGCTCTATGCGCGCTACGGCTGTATGGAAAACCGGCTGCTGAACTTTGAGATTGCGGGCGCGGTGCCGATGGAGAAGATGCGCGCGGTGATGACGGGGCTGCGGGAAAAGCCCGTGCAGACGCTTGCGGGCAGCGCCGTTGCGGCGGTGAAGGACTACGCGCAGGGCGTGGACGGCCTGCCCGTCAGCAACGTGCTCAGCTACGCGACGGAGGACGGCAGAAAGGCCCTCGTTCGCCCGAGCGGCACGGAGCCGAAGGTGAAGGTCTACCTGAGCGCGCGCGCCGACACGAACGAGGCTGCCCGCGCAGCGCTTGATGCGATGGAGGGCGAGTGGCGCGCGAGAATTCTGGAGGGCGGCCATGAGTGAGATGACGCAGGAGATTCGCGCACACCTCGAAACGGTGATTCTGCCGTTCTGGAAGCGCCTGCTGGATGAAAAAAACGGCGGCTATGCGGGGCTTGTGGGCTATGACCTCACGCCGGATTTCGGCGCGGTGAAGGGCTGCATCCTGAACAGCCGCATCCTGTGGTTCTTCTCCCAGGCGGCGATGACGCTTCGCGACGACACGCTGCTGCCGTATGCGCGCCACGCCTACGACATGCTCTGCCGGATGATCGACGTGAAGAACGGCGGCGTGTACTGGTCGATGAACGCCGACGGCACGGTCTGCGACAGCACGAAACACACCTACAATCAGGCGTTTGCGATTTACGCGCTCTCGGCCTACGCCAAAGCCAGCGGCTGCAAGGGGGCGCTCGAGCAGGCGACGGCGCTCTTTGAGCTGATCGAGGCGCGCTGCACGGACGAGCTGGGCTATCTGGAGGCGCGCACAGCTGACTGGCGGCCGGAGAGCAACGAGAAGCTCAGCGAAAACGGCGTCATGGCGGAAAAGACCATGAACACGCTGCTGCATGTGCTGGAGGGCTACACGGAGCTCTACCGCGTGGGCGGCGACGCGCGCGTGCGCGAGCGGCTGTGCTTCATCATGGACGTGCTTAAAAAGCACATCTACAACCCCGAACGGCGGCGGCAGGAGGTCTTTTTTGACCGGGAGTACCATACGCTCATCGACCTGCACAGCTACGGCCACGATATCGAGACCTCGTGGCTGGCGGACCGCACGCTGGAGGTGCTCGGCGACGACGCGCTGACCGCGCGCATCCGCCCGCTGCTGATGGCGATGGCGGAGGAAACCTACCAAAAGGCGTTCACCGATCACGGCTTTGCCAACGAGTGCGAGCGCGGCCGGGTGGATACCACGCGCGTGTGGTGGGTGCAGGCGGAGGCGCTGGTGGGCTTTGTCAACGCGTATCAGAAGACGGGCGAAGCCAAATTCCTCGAGGCTGCGCGCAGCCAGTGGCGCTATATCCGGGACGTGATCGCCGACCCGCGCAAGGGCGGGGAGTGGTTCTGGTGCGTGCGCGAGGACGGCACGCCGATGGAGAAGCCCATCGTCGAGCCGTGGAAGTGCCCCTATCACAACGGACGCATGGCCTTTGAGGTCATCGAAAGGAGCAGGTATGCGCAGCTATGAGCAGCTTGAGGCGCAGTACGAGGCGCTGATCGCGAGGAAAAATGAAATCGATACCCGCTATGAAAATGGCATCTATGACCGCTGGGTCAATCCGGTGCTGACCCGCGCGCATGTGCCGCCCTTCTGGTGCTACGACCCGAACCCGGAGACGAACCCCTTCATGATGCAGCGGCTGGGCATCAATGCGGCGTTCAACAGCGGCGCGCTGATGGTGGATGGCAAGTTCACCCTTGTGGCACGCATGGAGGGCGCGGACAGGAAGAGCTTCTTCGCCGTCGCACAGAGCGACAGCGGCGTGGAGGGCTTCCGCTTCTGGGACAAGCCGGTGGAGCTGCCGGACACCTGCCCGGAGGAGACGAACGTCTATGACATGCGCCTGACGCAGCATGAGGACGGCTGGATCTACGGCGTCTTCTGCTCGGAGAGCAAGGATAAAGCGGTGAACGATCTCTCCGCAGCGGTGGCGGCGGCGGGTATCGTGCGCACGAAGGATCTCAAGACCTGGGAGCGTCTGCCGAATCTGCGCACCCTGCACTCCCCGCAGCAGCGCAACGTCGTGCTGCATCCCGAATTTGTGAACGGCAAGTACGCCTTCTACACCCGCCCGATGGATGACTTTATCGAGACGGGCAGCGGCGGCGGCATCGGCTTCGGCCTGTGCGACGACATCACGAATGCCGTCATCGACGAGGAGCGCAT
>JALFHA010000270.1 GCA_022776785.1 Clostridiales bacterium
AGTCCGGCATGTAAATCCATGCCGTTTGCAAATAACTTCCCTGAAATACGGGAAAAAGGAGCGAACCCCTATGAAGAAACTCATCCCCATGCTGCTGGTCGCCATGCTGACCTGCGGCGCGACTGCCGGCCATGTGCTGGCAGAGGAGCCGGTGGAGCTGGTCGTGTTTGCGGCGGCCTCCATGACGGAAACGCTGACCGAGATCAAGGCCGCCTACGAGCAAGAGCATCCGGACGTGACGCTGGTGTTCAACTTTGACTCCTCCGGCACGCTCAAGACGCAGATTGAGGAGGGCGCGGCATGCGACGTGTTCATCTCGGCCGGTCAGAAGCAGATGAACCAGCTCGACATCGCGGCGGATGCCTCCGTGAACACGAGCGGGCTCGACTTTGTGGACGGCGACACGCGCATCAACCTGCTGGAGAACAAGGTGACGCTGGTGGTGCCGGAGGGCAACCCGAAGGGCATCGAGAGCTTTGACGCGCTGGCGAAGCTGCTGGAAAGCGGCGACGTGCTGCTGGCGATGGGCAACAGCGACGTGCCGGTGGGCCAGTACACGCAGAAGATTCTTGCGTACTACGGCCTTGACGAGGCGGAGCTTGCAAAGGCGGGCGTGCTGACCTACGGCACGAACGTCAAGGAGGTGACGACGCAGGTGGCGGAGGCCTCCGTGGGCTGCGGCGTCATCTACTGCACGGACGCGTTCAGCGCGGGCCTGACCGTCGTGGACAGCGCAACGGCTGAGATGTGTGGGCAGGTCATCTATCCCGCGGCGGTGCTCAAGACGAGCGCGCATCCCGAGCAGGCGAAGGAGTTCCTTTCCTACCTGACCGGGGAGAGCGCCTGCGCCGTCTTTGAGAGCGTCGGCTTCTCGCCCGTGAAGTGACGGTGTCAGAGGAAACGGCGATAAGGGAGACTGCTGCGGGCGCGGCAGCCTCCCTTTTCATCACGGGAGCATACGACGGGAGGGCGACATGGACTGGTATCCGCTATACAACTCGCTGCGCATTGCCGCCATCAGCAGCGTGATCGTGTTTTTTCTGGGCATCTGGGCGGCGTATTATGCGGCGCGTCTGCCGCGGGTCGTCAAGGGCGTGCTCGACGTGGCGCTAACGCTGCCGATGGTGCTGCCGCCGACGGTCTGCGGCTACTTTCTGCTGCTGGTGTTCGGCGCAAAACGGCCGCTGGGCATGTTCCTTGCGCAGGTCGGCATCAAATTCGTGATGCACTGGTCGGGCGGCGTGCTGGCCGCGTCGGTGGTGGCGTTTCCGCTGATGTACCGCACGGCGCGCGGCGCGTTTGAGAGCTTCGATACGACGCTGGCCTACGCGGGGCAGACGCTGGGGCTGAGCAATACCTACATCTTCTGGCGGATCCGGATGCCGGCGTGCCGGCAGGGGATTCTCGCGGGCGCGGTGCTGGCCTTTGCGCGCGCGCTGGGCGAATACGGCGCGACGAGTATGCTCATCGGCTACACGCCGGGGCGCACGGCGACGATCTCCACCACGGTCTACCAGCTCTGGCGCACGAACGACGAGGCCGGGGCGATGCTGTGGGTGCTGGTGAATCTGGCGATCAGCGCGGTGGTGCTGCTGGTCGTCAATCTGCTGGAGGACAGGCAGAAGAAGGCGGTGAAGCGATGAGCCTTATTGTTGACATCGAGAAGCGGCTGGGCGCGTTCACGCTGCGCGCGCAGTTTGAGGCTCAGGACGGCGTGCTCGGCCTGCTGGGCGCATCCGGCTGCGGCAAGAGCATGACGCTCAAGTGCATCGCGGGCGTGGAGCGGCCCGACAGCGGGCACATCGAGCTGGACGGCGTGACGCTGTACGACTCGCGCAGGCGCATCTGTCTGCCGCCGCAGCAGCGCCATGTGGGCTATCTGTTCCAGAGCTACGCGCTGTTTCCGAACATGACGGTGCGGCAAAACATCCTCTGCGGCCTGCGCGCCGAGCGGGACAGGGCGGCGCGCGAGCGGGCAGTCAATGAAGCAGCCGAAATGCTTCAGCTCACCGACGTGCTGGGCCGCCGCCCCGCGCAGATCTCCGGCGGACAGGCACAGCGCGCGGCGCTGGCGCGCATCCTCGTCAGCCGTCCGAAGCTGCTGATGCTCGACGAGCCGTTCTCCGCGCTGGACAGCCATCTGCGCGTGCGGCTGCAATGGCAGATGCGCGAGCTGCTCTCGCAGCTGGGCGGCACGGCGCTGCTGGTGACGCACGACCGCGACGAGGCCTACCACCTCTGCGGGCACATCGCCGTGATGGACGAGGGACGTCTGCTCGCCGTGAAGGAGACGAAGGCGCTCTTTGCCGACCCGGGCAGCGTGCGCGCCGCGCAGATCACGGGCTGCAAGAACATCTCCCGCGCGCGCAGGCTGGGCGAGCATGAGCTCGAGGCGCTTGACTGGGGCATCCGCCTTGTGACGGACAAGTTCGTCCCGGCGGACGTGACGGCTGTCGGCATTCGCGCGCACTACTTCAATCCCCGCGCGCCGCAGAACCGCTTCTCCGTCGCCTGCGTGGGCGAGCTGGAGGAGCCGTTCGAGTGGATCATGAAGATGCGCACGCCCGGCCAGCCTGAGGCGAGCGAAAGCATCTGGTGGCGCATCCCCAAGGACAAGCGCCCCGCCGTCTTTCCCGGGGAGCTGGGCGTCGCGCCGGTCAACGTACTGCCGCTGGTGTGAGCAGCTATAGCGGAAAGATAGCAAAAGATAGCAAAACCCCGCGCCTCTGGCTTGACAGCGGCGCGGGGATAGCGTACAATGTAGGCAGGTAGGGAGCCATGGCCAGGGCTCTACCACAACCGCAAGTGGAATTGCGACAAAGACCGCTGAACAGGTTCGAGCTGTTCGGCGGTCTTTGTATTACTTACGGTTCTTAGCGTCTACTGCTACGAGTATCGCAAGGAACGTCAGAACAATCATGAGCATCTCATAATCCGTCATACAAAACGCCCCCTTTCGCATTTGTACGCGGCTGCAAAAGGAAGCCCACCGGCAGCACCTGCCTGCCTACGTTTTCCATTATTGTACGAGGCGTCGCGCCGGTCAACGCGCCGCCGCTGGCACGAGCGGAAAGCGGCTGACCGCCCGATCAGCAGCGTGCTAAGAACCCTGAACAACTCAATGTTTCCGCTTTACAAATCGCTCCCCGGCGATTATAATAAGCTGTAACCATTTTTCTGGAGGAGCATGTCATGTTCAATATCGGCGCAGCCGAGCTGATCCTGATTCTGCTCATCGCCTTTGTCGTCGTCGGGCCGAAGGATCTGCCCAAGATCGCCCGCGCTCTGGGTCGCTTTGTCCGCTATGTCCGCAATATGGTGGAGGAGGTCAAGCGCGAGACGGGCTTTGACGAGGTCGCCGACGAGCTCAAGGGCGTGGAGCGGGACGTGAAGCAGACCGTCAAGGAGGCGGATATCCGCCCCGATCTGCAAAAGACGCAGCTTGAAGTGAATCAAGAGCTCAAATCCATTGAAAAGGACATCAGCTTCAAGGATTTTAAGAAAAAAATGGGAGGACAATAAGCTATGAGACTGGGTACGATGGAGATTCTGCTGATTCTTGTGCTGGCGCTGGTGATCTTCGGCGGCGGCAAGATTGCCGGTGTGGGCAAGGCGCTGGGCCAGAGCATCCGCGAGTTCAAGAATGAGGTCAAGTCCGACGACAAGGAAGAGAAGATCGAAAAGGCGGAAGCCAGCGAGGAAAAGAAGGGCGAGTGAGCCCGTCGGCGGACGCCCGCAGGCGCCCGCCTTATTTTTTGTCGGCATCAATACCGCTGCGCCGCGGCAGCGCGCGGCGGGAAAGAATGAGGTTGTACCATGCTTTTCAAGAAAAATAAGGACGCCGCGCCGGAGGCTGCCAGCGAGCATGACCAGAGCGTGGAGAACAGCGCGCAGCCGCTGCTCGAGCACCTGATGGCCCTGCGCAAGCTGCTGACCTCCTGCATCATCGCGGTGGTGATCGGCTTTGTCGTCGCATTTTACTTCCTCTGCTCGCGGGTGATGAGCTTCATCACCGCGCCCATCGAGGCGCGCGGCGTGCAGATCATCTACACCGCCGTCAGCGAGGCGCTGACCACGCAGATCAAGGTGTCGCTGGTGGTCGGCGTGATCCTGGTCAGCCCGTTCATCTTCTACCAGCTCTGGTCGTTCATCAAGCCCGCGCTCTATGACAACGAGATCAGGCTCTTCAGGCTGCTGTTCTTTCTGGCGCTGGGGCTGTTTCTGCTGGGTATCGCGTTCTGCTATCGCTATGTCTATGAGCTGGCGATCAACTTCTTCCTCATCGCGGGCGAGGATCTGGCGACGCCGATGCTCTCCATCGACAAGTATGTGAGCTTCCTGTTCTCCTTTGTGCTGCCCTTCGGCGTGGTGTTCGAGCTGCCCATCGCCATCTTCATGGCGACGCGCATGGGCTGGGTGAGCTATGACAAGCTGCGCACATGGCGCAAGTTCGTGTTCTTCGGCATCTTCGTCTTTGCGGCCATCCTGACGCCGCCGGATATCGTCTCCCAGGTGATGCTCGGCGTGCCGATGTACCTGCTCTTTGAGGTCGGCGTGCAGGTATCCCGCTTCACCAAGCCGCGCAGCGCGGCGCAGGAGATTTCCGAATAGGCCCGCAGGCCGCTGCGCTTTCGTGAATTTCAGCAGACAAAAAGGAAAAAGCTGCGCCGCTCCAACCGGGAGCAATGCAGCTTTTTTTATTCAGACATTTCAGTCCAGCCCCAGATGCGTCTCGATCCGGGAAACGCGCTGAGCCAGATCATCGTCGCCGGACTCCGACATCTTCGCCGTTTTCTTGGCTTCCGTGCGCGCTAACAGGTAATCGCAGGACACATCCAGCGTGTCCGCCAAAAGGCACAGGGTTTCCAAACTTGGCTGGCGAAGACCTCTTTCGTAGAGCCCGACGGTATTCAGGCTTTTGCCGATCACATCCGCGAGCGCCTGCTGGCTCATGTGTTTGGCGGTACGCGCTGCTTTGAGCCGTTCCCCAAACTTTACCATAAAGGACACCTCCCAAACACAGGTTTTTGCTTTTGAGGCCCGTTCCCCTCCGTTACCTTTAGTATACTTTTGATTTTCAGAACGTCTACTGACAAAAATGATGTATTTTAAGGAATTTCACACTAATCATAGCATTTTCACTCTTTTGCGAGACTGAATTTTTTCATGCGGTCAGGCATTTTTTGCCCGAAGCAGATTCGCGCAGGTCTCTGTCAGCAACGCGGAAAACATGGTATAATCGGTTCGGGCGCAGAGCCTCCGCTACGGCGGCACGCGCGTTTTAATTGTTATATAAACACAATCGACTGAAAGAACTTGACGGAGGCCGGCTTATGACGCAGAGCTCCGCGCGCAACGAGAATTTCATGCTCCGTGCGCTCTATCTGATCGCGATCATCCTTGTGGTGGACGGACACACGCCGTTTAAGGACATGTTTGACTGGGGCGGCCTTTTTGGCTATTACTCCTTCCACCTGATGCTCTTTACCTTCGGCTCGGGCTATCTGCTCAGCGAAGGCGAGGAGGCGCGTCCCCTTTCCTTTATCGCGCGCAAGGCGCGCCGCCTGCTCGTGCCGCTGTTGGCATGGAACGCGCTCTACGGCATGGGCGCGGCGCTGCTGCGGCGCTTCGGCGGCTTTGAGCTGGGCGAGCCGCTCAGCGCATATACGCTGCTGCTGGCCCCCTTCACGGACGGACAGCACTTCGTCTACAACCTCGGCTCGTGGTTTGTGTTTCCGCTGTTTCTCGTGCAGGCGGCGTATATCCTCCTGCGGCGGCTCCTGCGGGCGCTGCCGCGCGGCAGGGAGGCCGCTGCGTTCGCGCTGTGCCTGATTCCCGGCGCACTGGCGGTGAACCTCTGCTATGCCGGGAAACAAGCGGAGGCGCCGCTCTTTCTGCTGCGCACGCTGATCCTGCTGCCGGGCTACGCGCTGGGCGTGCTCTACCGCCGCCGCCTCGAGCGGCTGGATACCCTGCCCACCGTGCCCTACCTGACGGCGCTCGTCGCGCTGCGCGCGCTGTTCTTCCTGCGCTATGAAAACCTGTCGTATCTGCTCTCCGACTGCTCCTATTTTCCCTGCGGGGCGTTCGGCGTATACGCGGGCGGCGCGATCGCCATCGCATTCTATGT
Organism: Clostridiales bacterium; assembly: GCA_022776785.1. Classification (GTDB taxonomy): domain Bacteria; phylum Bacillota; class Clostridia; order Christensenellales; family Aristaeellaceae; genus Ventricola. The sequence continues at coordinate 6,131 of JALFHA010000270.1, forward strand.
GCGCGTGGCGCGGCTGCTCGCCCCGGCCGTGGAGCGAAGCCGCGCGCTGCTGGCCGTCAGCCGCCATACATTCGATATCATGATGCACCACTACATGGGCTTCTTCGCGCTTGACTGCGTGTTTCTGCTGGCGAACTGGCTGGGCGTGGGCGCGGCGGATTTCTCCGTGCGCGCCTTCCGCACGCAGATGCCCTATCTCTACGCGCCGGACGGACACTGGCAGATCAACGCGCTGTATGTGCTCGCGGGGCTGGCGCTGCCGCTTGCCGTGCGCCGTGTGCAGGATGGGCTGGGCGCGCTGGCCGGGCGCGCGCTGGCGCGGATGAAAAAAGCCGAATAAGCATCGCCCGCCCCGGGGAGGAAAGCCCGGGGCGGGCGCGTGTTTTTTACTCTGTAATACTATTTTGCGGCTAAAATCTAGCTTTGCAGAATCAGCCCCCGTTTCAATCGTA
>JALFHA010000273.1 GCA_022776785.1 Clostridiales bacterium
AGACACGCATACCCATTCGGACATGGTGCTGCTGCATGACGGCAGGCAATACGCGTCCGTCGCGCAGGGTGTTACCACTGAAATCCTGGGGCAGGATGGGCTGTCCTACGCGCCGATGCGTGCCGACCATCTGAAGGATTATGCGCGGTATCTTCGTGGACTGAATGGACAGTATCCGGACGTTCCGCTGGATTTTGAAACCGTTGAGGCCTATCTGAACCGATACCGCGGTCGGATTGGCGTGAACGCTGGATGGCTGGTGCCGCATTGCGCGCTCCGGCTGGAGACAGCCGGCTTTGAAAACCGGCTGCTCACGCCGAAGGAGACGGAGCGTGCGGCGCGGATGGCGAAGGAGGCCATTGAACAGGGGGCCTGCGGCTTTTCCACGGGTCTGAGCTACTATCCCGGCGCCTTCAGCGATACCAATGAGCTGATCGAAATTTGCAAATCCGTTCGCGAGGCGGGCGGAGTCTATGTCACCCATCTGCGTTCCGTGTTCCGGGGCGAGCCCTTTAACGCGGTGGAGGAGGCACTGGAGATCGCCCGGAAGTCGGGCGTCAAGCTGCATTTCTCCCATTTCCGCACGGGCGGCGCGACCATCGGACATGCGGACGAGCTGCTGGCGCCCATCGACAGGGCGGTCCGGGAAGGGCTGGATGTGACGCTGGAGCTGTATCCGTATCCATATGGAGCAAGCTATGCGCCCATGCTCGTGCCCATGTGGGCCAACGACGGCGGGATGGACGCTATTCTGGAGCGGCTTTCCGATCCGGATACGCGCAGGAGAATCGCACTGGAAATCGATGCCGCCTTCCCCGACTTTGACGGCGTGATCACCTATGCGGCCAATACCCCGGAGCTCATGGGGCGTTCATTCTCAGAGCTGGCTGCCCAGCGCGGGCAGACGAAGGGGGAAACCATTGCGGAGCTGCTGCTGTCCCAGGAGCTGGCGCTGAGCTTCCATGACGCAGATCCGCAGCTGACGGATGAACAGCAGCTTGCATTTGAAAAGGACATTCTGGCCATGCTTAGCCGGCCATATTACATGGTCGGTTCGGATGGCATTCATGTAGGCAGATATCCGCATCCGCGGGGATGCGGGAGCTTTGCCAGGCTGTGGAGAATGGCGCGCAAGCATCATTTTCCGTATGAAACCCTTGTCGAGCGCCTCTCGGCGCTTCCGTGCAGGCGGTTTGGGTTCCGGGAGCGCGGCATGATTCGGGAGGGATATCATGCCGACATGGTGCTTCTCAATCCGCAGACCATCTGCGACAGGGCGACGAACGAAATGCCCAGACAGGCGCCCACGGGCGTGGAGGCCTGCTGGGTCAACGGCGTGGCGGCGCTGCGCGCAGGCAAGCCGACCGGCGCGCTGGCCGGACAAGTGCTGACCGGCCGCTGACCGGCTGTCGGCGTGCTAGAAAGGAAATCTCTATGCAAAGACTCAAGCGCGGCTTGCGGCGGGAAACGGCGGGGTACTTTCTGATTGCTCCGGGCCTGCTGCTCATCGCAGTGATTCTGATCTATCCGTTGGTGCGCGGCGTCGCATCCAGCTTTTTCAGCTCCAAACAGGGCAGCCTGGACTTTGACCAGTTTGTGGGGCTGAAGTATTTCGCCGAATTGTCCAGAGATCGCATTTTCCTGACGGCTATGCGCAATTCCATCCTCTATACCGTGGTGGTGGTGGCGGGCATGTACGTGCTGGGCCTGGCGACGGCGCTGCTGCTGAACAAGCAGTTCCGGGGGCGCGCGGCTTATCGGAGCCTGGTGCTGATCCCCTGGGTGGTGCCCGGCATCGCCGCCGCGATGACCTGGAAATGGATGTATTCCAGCCAGTACGGCGTCATCAATTATGTGCTGCAGTCGCTGGGGTTGATCGGCAAAAACGTGGACTGGCTGGGCAACGCGCATACGGCGCTGGGCAGCGTGATGGTGACGGCGATCTGGAAGGCGATTCCGTTCATGGCCATCACCATGCTTGCCGCGCTGCAGAGCATCGACATGTCGCTGTACGAGGCGGCCAGGGTGGACGGCGCCTCCTCGTTTCAGTGCTTCCGCTACATCACCTTTACGGGCATCAAGGAGGTCAGCATCACCACGGTGCTGCTGCAGATCATCTGGACGTTCAACCAGTTTGATCTGGTGTACACCATGACGAAGGGCGGCCCCTCCAATTCTTCCCAGATTATTCCGGTGTACACCTATCTGACTGCGTTCAACTTCTTCAAGCTGAACAAGGCGGCGGCGATTGGCGTCGTGGGGCTGCTGTTCGTGGGTGTGTTTGCTGTCTGGTACATTATTCGCAACAATCGAGGTGAACGGGCATGACCAGAAATACCCGCCGGAGGATTGCACAGAAATCGGGCATCTATCTGGCTATTACGCTGATCACCATCGTGCTGGTCTTTCCCTTTGTGTGGATGGTCTGTACTGCGCTGAAGGACAGAACGGAAATGTTTTCCGCCGTACCGACGTTCCTTCCCAAACGGGTGACGTTTGAGAACTTCCGCTCCATGTGGTATGACTACAAGTTCTTCAATTACCTGCGCAACAGCCTTCTGGTGGCCTGCTCGACGACGCTGGTTTCACTCCTGTTTTCCACGTTTATGGCGTACGGCATTTCCCGTTTCCGCTTCCGCGGCCGCACGGTGGTCTTCGACCTTTTGATTCTCACGCAGATGTTCCCCACGCCGCTGCTGATTCTGACGATTTATGTCACGTTTGCAAAGCTGGGGCTCATCGATTCACATCTGGGGCTTGTGATTTCCTATTGTACGTTTGCGATCCCCTTCGCCACCATGATGCTGAAATCGTCGTTTGACGGCTTGCCGGTGGAGCTGGAGGAGGCGGCCAGCATCGATGGAAGCGGCGTGCTGGGGACGATTTTCCGCATCGTGCTGCCCATTTCCGCGCCGGCCATTGTGGCCATGGGGCTGTTCTGCTTCATCCTGGCCTGGCAGGAATTCATGATGGCGCTGACGCTGATTCGCACAACGGAGATGCGCACGTTGCCTGTCGGCATCCAGATGATGGTTGGCTTCCGCGATATCATGTGGGGCCCACTGATGGCCGGCACGACGGTCGTGACGCTGCCGGTGGTGGTATTGTTCATCTTCTTCCAGAAGTATTTGGTTACAGGCATGACGATGGGCGCCGTGAAGGGCTGAGTCGCATGTTGATTGATGAAAGGAGCGTATTGATGATGAGTCAGACGGATAAGAAGCTTGAAATGCTGGGCATTACCCTCCCCAAGAAGGATCGGCGCGGCAAGGGCATCGTCGCCGTCCGCGCGTGCGGTGATCTGCTGTTTGTCTCGGGACATGGCCCGCAACTGGAGGACGGCACACCGGTGTACACCGGCAAGGTGGGCAGCGATCTGACGCTGGAGCAGGGCTATGAAGCGGCGCGGCAGTGCGGCATCAACGTGCTGGCGGCGATTCGCGAGTATGTGGGCGACCTGGATCGGGTGGATCGGGTGCTGAAGGTGTTTGGTCTGGTGGCGAGCGCGCCGGATTTCTATGATCAGCCGGCGGTCATGCATGGCTTTTCGGATCTGATGGTGGAGGTGCTGGGCGATCGCGGCCTCCATGCGCGCTCCGCCATGGGCACCAACTGCCTGCCGGGCAACATCCCCGTCGAGGTGGAGGCAATCGTCAGGATTCGCAGATGAGAAAGGAGCAGGCTTCATGACGAATACGGAGCAGGAGATCCTGGCCAGAACGAAAAAGCGCCGCGGCAATGTTGTACTCAACCGCCACGGCGATCTGCTGTTCATCGGTGGGCACGGACCCGAGGATGAATGGAGCGGGGATCCGTTTTACACGGGGCATCTGGGCGCAGAGCTGACGGTCGAGGACGGCTACAAGGCGTCAAGGATCATCGGTGAAATCATGCTCAGCGCCATGCAGGAGTATCTCGGGGATTTGGACAAGGTGGAGGCGGTGGTCAAGGCCTTTGGCCTGGTCAGCTGCGTGGACAGCTTTACCGAGCATGAGCAGGTGATGAACGGCTTTTCGGATCTGATGGTGGAGGTGCTGGGCGACCGCGGCGTGCACGCGCGTTCTGCGATGGGAACAACCAACCTGCCGGGCAACATCCCCGTGGAGATTGAGCTGATCGTCAGGGTGAAGGCATAACGGCTCAGGGCGGAAAGGACAAGCAAAATGAAGATTGCAATCATCGGCGCTGGCAGCAGCTATACGCCGGAAATTGTGGATGGACTGCTGGACAGGCCGGTTTTTATGCCGCTGGACGTGGCGCTCTATGATTTGCCGGAGGGGAGGGAGCGCGCGCAGATCATCTGTGCTCTGGCGGGGCGGATGGCCGCAAAGCGCGGCGTCGAGGCGCGCTTCCGGGTGGCGGCGTCTTTAGAGGAGGCGATCACGGGCTGCAGCTTTGTGGTCAGCCAATTCCGTGTAGGGCTCCTTCAGGCGCGCATCCAGGATGAAAAAATGCCCCTGCCCATGGGTCTGCTTGGGCAGGAGACGACGGGCGCCGGCGGCTTTTGCAAGGCCATGCGCACGATTCCCGCAGCGCTGCATTTGGCGCACGCCATGGAAGCCTGCTGCCCGAATGCGTGGCTGATCAACTTCACCAATCCGTCGGGTATCGTCACCGAGGCGATCCAGCGCTATTCCAGCATCCGCTGTGTCGGCCTGTGCAACGTGCCGTACAACATGCGTGTGGATGCCGCCAAAATACTGAACGTCCCCATCGAGCGCGTGCGGCTGAAGATGGTGGGGCTGAATCATCTGAGCTTCGTGACGGAAATCTGGCAGGATGGCGTGCCGGTGCTTCAGCGCCTGATTGACGAGGGACGGTTTACCACGCAGCTGGTGAAGAATATCCCCAAGGTTGAGGGGGTCAGCGAGCTGATTCGCACGCTGCGCATGGTTCCCTCGCCGTATCTGCAGTATTTCTATTTTGAAAATGACATGTACCGCAAGGAGGTTGCCGAGGTCGAGCAGGGAAAGGGCACTCGGGGCGAGCAGATCCTGCGTGTGCAGGATGAGCTGTTCGGGCTTTACCGCGATGAGAAGCTGTGCGACAAGCCCAGGGAGCTTGAAATGCGCGGCGGCGCGTATTATTCTACGGTCGCCACCATGCTGATGGCGGCGCTGCTCGACGAGCAGGGCATGGAGATGACGGTCTGCTGCCGCAATGGCGGCGCGATGCCCGATCTGCCGCCGGAAGCGGTGGTTGAGGTGAATGCGCTGGTCAATCGCAGCGGCGTGCATCCCCTGGCCGCCGGCAGAATGCCGGACTCGATTCGCGGGCTGGTGCAGCATGTGAAGGCCTACGAAAGCCTGACGGTCGAAGCGGCGGTGGAGCAGTCGTATTCGAAGGCGGTTCTGGCGCTTCTGGAGAATCCGCTCATCCACGGATACCGGAATGCGGTCAGCGTGGTCGATCAGCTTCAGTCCGCCTTTCCGCAGTATGTTGCTCTGCACTGAGCGTCGAACTGCATAAGCACAGCCAGCGTTCCTCGCCGCCCCTTCGGCGGCGGGAAACGCTGGCTGTATATGATCCGCGCCTTTTGCAATGCCCTTATTCCGCTTCGACATACACCACGCCGAACGCGCCCGGGCCGATATGCGTGCTGATGGTCGGGCCGACGCTGTGCGCGTCCTCCATGCGGCAGGGGAAGCCCGCCTGCGTCAGCTTGCGCACAAGGGCAGCGCAGTTGTCCGTCGTGTGCGTGTAGAGCGGGAGAACCGGGTAGCGCGTGTCCACGGGATGCGCGCAGGCCATGTGGATGAGCGCTTCGGTAGCGCGGTGCAGACCCATGCCCTTGCCCGCGAGGCCCACGCGGCCATCCGCGTCGATGGTGACGATGGGCTTGAGCTGAACCAGCGTGCCCAGGCTCGCCGCGGCCTTGGGGATGCGCCCGCCGCGGGCAAGGTATTCCAGCGTGTTCAGGCAGGCGTAAAGGCGGATGCGCGTCTTGAAGTGCTCAAGCTCGCGCGCGATGTCCCCGGCGGAGCGCCCCTCGTCGCGGAGCTGGCAGGCGCGCAGCACCAGCAGCTTGAGCGCCGCGGTGGCTTGCAGGGAATCGACGATGTACACGGGCGCGTTATCCAGCATCCCGCGGGCGATCATGGCGCTCTGCACCGTGCCGGAGAGTGCGGAGGAGAGCAGCACGCAGACAACCTCGTCTCCGGCTTCCTTCGCGCGCATGAAATGGGAGAGGAAGGCGTCAGGCGAGGGCTGCGAGGTCTTGGGGTTCTCGCCCGCGATCATTCGGCTCCAGAAGACCTCGGAGGAGAGGGAGTCATCGTCACTGAGGCTCTCGCTGTCAAAGGAAATGTTCAGCGCGACGAGATCAATGCCGCGCTCCTCAAGCTCGCGGCGGGAAAAATCGGCAGAGGAATCGGTGAGAATACGAATCATAGGGCGTCCTTTCTGTCGTTTGTGGTCTGATACCGTTCTGTGCCTAGTCTTTGCTTTGCGAAGCTCTCCGTCAGGTAACGCTTCGCT
>JALFHA010000296.1 GCA_022776785.1 Clostridiales bacterium
CTCCGCCTTGACCTTGAGCGCGTCGATATCTGCGCCCGCGGCAGCGAGCGCCTTCTCGGCGGCGCTCAGGATGGCGTTGGAGGTGATGGTCGCGGTGGCAACGGCATCCACGGCCAGCGTCTGCCCCTCGACGATGGCGGCGGGGATGCGCTCGAGCGCCGGGTCGGCAATGCCGGCGGTCTCGCTGTGGGCGACGACCTCGACGGACTCGATGGCCGTCTCGCTGACGGTCACGGCGACCTTGACCGCGCCGTTGCGGCCCTCGGCCTCGGCTTCATAGGTGCCGGAGGTCATGGCCAGCGCGCCGGTGCAGGACAGCAGCGCCAGAACGAGCACGAGCACAAATGCGATTCTCTTCATGTGTGTTTCTCCTTCCTTTTCCTTGTCATCTACCGCCGGACGAGGGCGGCGCTCGCAGTGAAAATGACTGCCGAAGGTTAGGACTTGATTTTTGTGCAGGTTTCCCTTACACTGTTTTTATACAGAAACGCTACACAAAAGCCGGAAGGCGAAGCCCGGGCATCATTTTCCTCTTGTATTGATTATAACATCTCAAGCAGCTTGAGATTCAAGGGGCTATTTCACGTGATTTGCAGCATTTTTACCAGAGTTTGTCATCCGTCAGACAAACCGACAGGATAAGGGGACTGTCGGCGGGAAAGAGGAGGGGCATCATGAAGATTTCCATCAGTGCGCTTTCGGTGGCTTACGGCCTGAGCCCGGAGGCACTGCGCTATTACGAGGAAAAGGGGCTGCTGACGCCGGAGCGCGCAGGCAGCAGCGGCTTTCGCCAGTTTTCGCTCAACGATGTGCAGAGGCTGGGCTTCATCAAGAGCTATCAGAGGCAGGGCTTTTCGCTCGATGAGATCAAGCACATCATCACCTGCTGCCCGCAGGATGAGCTGATTGCCATGATGGACGCCAAGCGGGATGAGCTGCGTGAGCAGCTCATCCTGAATCGGGCCATCTACGACAGGACGACAGCCGGAACCGACCTGCTGCGCGACAGCGAGCGCCTGCTGCTGCATCCGCGGCTGTGCCAGGGCTGCGCGGCCTATCTGGTGCAGTACAGCTCGGTGAGCGAGCTGTTTTCAAGCGTGTCCGACTCGCCGGTGCTCAAGGAGCTCATCGACGCGCTGCCGCTGACGAGCTACTGCACGGTGCTGCCCCTCAAGCGGCTTGAGGGGGAGAGTGTGCTGCTGCCCGTCGGCGTGTGCGCGCCGGTGGAATACAGCGCCGCGATCCACGCGGACTTTTCCGCCATGCGCATGAGCGCGGGCCCGCGCAGCGTGCGCTGCCTGTTTGAGCTGTTCGGCCATGAGCTGCGCTCCGTGGCACAGGTGCTTGAGCTCTGCCTCGACTTCATGAGGGAGCAGGGGCTGCGCCCTGTCTGCGACGGCTACACGCGCCAATATGCTTGGTTTTCGGATGAAAAGAAGCATCGCCGCCACTTTGCGGAGATGGTGATACCTGTAGCAAATTGAGCAGCAGGGAGGCGTTATGCCTCCCTGCTGTGCGTTCAGGAAGGGGGAGAGGGGAGGGGGCGCGCTGCGTGCGGGGTGCTGTCCCCGGACTCGAACGCCTCCCGAAGCTGCTGCATGGCCTTCTTTTCGATGCGGGATACATACGACCGCGAAATCCCCAGCCGTTCGGCCACCTCCTGCTGGGCGTAGGCCTTGCCGTCCTTCAGGCCGTAGCGCATTTCGATGACCGTGCGCTCTCGCCCGTGCAGACGGGTTGCGACCAGTTCGCGCACGCTTTGCAGGCTGATGCGCCGCTCGACCTCGCCGTGTACCTCGCCGCCGTCTGTACCCAGCACGTCGATGAGCGTGATCTCGTTGCCCTCGCCGTCTGTGCCGATGGGCTCGTGCAGCGAAATCTCTCCCTTGCGCTTCTGGCTGGCGCGCAGGCACATGAGGATCTCGTTCTCGATGCAGCGCGCGCAGTAGGTGCTCAGCTGTGTGCCCGAGCCCGGCTTGTAGGTGTTGACGCCCTTGATGAGGCCCACCGTTCCGATGGAGACCAGATCGTCCTGGTCAAAGCCGGGCACGGTGTATTTGCGCGCGATGTGCGCTGCCAGACGCAGGTTGTGCTCGATGAGCGTCTCGCGCGCCGTGGCGTCCCCCTGCGCCATGCGGCGCAGCATTTCGGCCTCCTGCTCGCGCTCGAGCGGCTTGGGAAAGGCGCTGCCACGGCTTAGATAGCCCAGCAAAAACAGCGCGTCCTGTAGAAAGAAGAGGAGAAGCTGCTCCATCATGCTCGATCACCCCGTGAAGCCTATGCGCGCAGCGGACAGCGCAGGCATGAAAGAGAGAATCGATCATTTTTTCGACAAATATTGGAAATATGCAGCATAAAATTCCCATTAAAAAAAGGAAAATGCATAACTTGTCCCGAATTGATAGATAAATGGGAATATCATGCGCATTTTGTGCGCGGAAAGAGGCAGAAAATGGGAAAATATACGGGCATCATTTTTGATCTGGATGGGGTCATCTGCTTTACAGACAAATATCATTACGCCGCGTGGAAGACGGTTGCCGATAAGCTGGGCGTTGAATTCAACGAGACCATTAACAACCGCCTGCGCGGCGTTTCGCGTATGGACAGCCTGGAGATCATCCTGGAGCGCTACGACGGCAGCCTTTCCGCCGAGGAAAAGGAAGCGCTGGCTACCGAAAAAAATGAGCTCTATAAGAAGCTGCTGGGCAACATGACCCCCGCTGACCTCTCGCCTGAGGTGAAGGCCACGATGGACGCGCTGCGGGCAGCCGGTATGAAGCTGGCTATCGGCTCCTCCAGCCGCAATACCAAGGCGATCCTCGAGCGGCTCGGGCTGGCCGGCTACTTTGACGCGATCTCCGACGGAACGAACATCACCCGCTCCAAGCCTGACCCGCAGGTTTTCCTCATGGCGGCGGATTTCCTGCACATGGCGCCGGAGAGCTGCCTCGTCGTCGAGGACGCGGAGGCTGGCATCGCCGCGGCCTGCGCGGGCGGCTTTGACAGCGCCGGGCTGGGCGAGGCTGCACAGTGCGGCCGCGCGACCTACGCAATGAAGACCTTTGCAGACCTGAAGGCGATCTGCGGGGTGTGATAAAGAGCATACCATCATGAGGATATTATAATGAAGGAAAAGGTACGATTCGGATTGGTCGGGCTGGGCGCGATGGGGCTTGCTCATGCCAAGACGCTGCTGACCGCCGTGCCGGAGGCGACGCTCTCCGCCGTGGCTACGCGCAACGCGCCGCATATCGCGCAGCTTCGCGCACTGCCTGGCGGCGACGGTGTGCGCGTATTCGATACGCCCGCGCAGATGTATGGCAGCGGCGAAATCGACGCGGTGCTCATCGCTTCTCCGCACAGGCTGCATGTCGCACAGGCGACGGAGGCGTTTGCCGCAGGCGTGCCTGTGCTGCTGGAAAAGCCCACGGGCGTGTTTACCCGCGAGGTGCGCGCGCTCAATGCCTCCGCGGACAAAAGCGGCCTGCCGTTTGGCGTGATGTTCAACCAGCGCACCAGCCCGGTCTACCGGCGGATGCGCGAGCTGGTCGCCTCCGGCGAGCTGGGGGAGCTTCGCCGCACGAGCGTCATCATCACGGACTGGTTCCGCGCGCAGAGCTATTACGATTCCGGCGCGTGGCGCGCGACATGGCGCCATGACGGCGGCGGGGTGCTGCTCAATCAGGCCCCGCACAACCTCGACTTGTGGCAGTGGATCTGCGGAATGCCGACGCGCGTGCACGCGTTCTGCGGCATGGGCCGCTGGCATGACATCGAGGTGGAGGACGACGTGACCGCCTATGTCGAATACCCGAACGGAGCGACGGGCACGTTCGTGACCTGCACGGGCGAGGCGGCCGGCACAAACCGGTTTGAGATCTCTTTGGACGGCGGGCAGCTCGTCTATGAGCACGGCAGGCTCACGCTGTCGCGGCCGTCTGTGCCGGCGAGTCAATTCATCCGCGAATACACGGGCGGCTTCGGCAAGCCCGAGATCAGGAGCGCAGATATCACGCCCATCGGGGAATACACGATGCACGCGGGGGTGCTGCGTGCCTTCGCGCGGCATATGCTCTTCGGAGAGCCGATGGTGGCCGACGGGCGGGAGGGGCTTGAAAGCCTGTCGCTGGCCAATGCGATGCTGCTCTCCGCATGGACGGGAGAGACGGTTGCGCTGCCCATGAGCGAGGCGGACGACGCGCGCTATGAGGCGATGCTGGCCTCGCGTGCGGCGAAAAGCCGCGAAAAGACGGCGCGACCGGTTGAGCTGGATGTGAACAAGTCATTTTAGCGCCGAGCGGATGCAGGAAAGCTGCGCGGCCCCCTGCAAAGGATAACCAAACCTGAGGAAGACGAAGAAAGGGATAGAACGTGAAGCGCAAGACAATTCTGGTCGTCGATGACAACGAGATCAATCGGGAGCTGCTGCGCGATATTCTGATTGACAGCTACAATGTGGCCGAGGCGGTAAACGGGGAGGAGGCGCTTGCGCGTCTGCGTTCCGAGGGCGATGAGATTTCGCTGATCCTGCTGGACATGATGATGCCCGTGATGAACGGCTACGAGTTCCTCTCCAAGGCCAAGGCGGACCGGGAGCTCTCGCTGATCCCGGTGATCGTGCTGACGCAGAGCGATACCGAGGATGTGGAGATCGCCGCGTTTTCCAGCGGCACCACGGATTTCGTGCGCAAGCCCTACCGCCCGGAGATCATCCGCCACCGCATTGCCAGCCTCATCACGCTGCGCGAGACGGCGGCCATGGCCAACGAATACCGCTTTGACCGGACGACGGGACTGTACACCAAGGCATATTTCTATCAGCAGGCCAAGGAGCTGCTCGAGCAGCATCCCGAGAAGGAATACGACGTCATCTGCTCCAATATCGAGAACTTCAAGCTCTACAACGACACCTTCGGCGTGGCCAGCGGCGACGAGCTGCTGGTGGGCATTGCCAGCTTCTCCAAGGAGCGCATCGCCAGGCATGGCATCTGCGGACGCCTCGGCGCAGACCGCTTCATGTACCTGTGCGAGCGGGACGGCGCGCTTCGGGAGGGCGGCTTTGAGGCGTTTCTGGAGCAGATCAACGCCATGCCTCAGGCGCGCGGCAGGGTGACGCTCAAGTGGGGCGTCTATCATGTGGAGGATCGCGGCGTTTCCATTGAGCGCATGTGCGACCGCGCCTTTCTGGCGGGGGATACGATCAAGGGACAGTACGGCGTGCTCAGCGCGACCTATGACGATACGCTGCGCGAAAAGCTGCTGCGCGAGCAGGCGCTCACGGACGAGATGCAGAAGGCACTGCGCGGCGGGCAGTTCTGCGTCTATTACCAGCCCAAGATCAGCTTAAACGACGGCTCGCTGGCCGGCGCGGAGGCGCTGGTGCGCTGGAAGCACCCTGAGCTGGGCTTCCTCTCGCCGGGCGAATTCATTCCGCTGTTCGAAAAGAACGGCTTTATCTCCGAGCTGGACAGCTTTGTCTGGGAGAGCGTCTGCGCGCAGCTTCGCAGCTGGCGGGACAAGGGCCTCCCCGCGCCTTCAGTGTCGGTCAACGTATCCCGCGCGTACATGTATCAGACCGACCTGCCCGAGCGGCTGCTGGCGCTGGTGCAGCGCTTCGGGCTGCGGCCGGAGGAGCTGCATCTGGAGGTCACGGAGAGCGCCTATACCGAAAGCCCCGGGCAGATCATCGCTACGGTGCGGCGTCTGCGGCAGATGGGCTTTATCGTCGAGCTGGACGACTTCGGCAGCGGGTATTCCTCGCTGAACATGCTCAACACCATGCCGCTGGACATCCTCAAGCTGGATATGAAGTTCATCCAGACGGAGATGGCGCGCCCGCGCGGGCAGGGCATCCTGCGCTTCATCGTGGGCATGGCCAAGTGGATGAATCTGCGCGTGGTGGCCGAGGGCGTGGAAACGCGCGAGCAGGTGGAGCGGCTGCGCGAGATGGGCTGCGACGACGCACAGGGCTATTACTTTTCCCGCCCGCTGCCGGTGGCTGAATTTGAGGCGACTGTGCTGGAGCGCTCCAAGGCCGTGCAGGATGGCGGAGAGGAGCTGCGCATCAGCACGAGAAAGAGCGCGCATGTCCTCATCGTGGATGAAAACGAGACGCGGCGGGCGCAGTTGGCGAAGATCGTTTCCAAACAATATCCCGTTCTGGAGGCGATGGACGCGAGCAGCGCGATTGTGCTCATCTGCGAGCACGAGCAGACGATTGCCGCCATGCTGCTCAGCGTCACCCTGCCGGAGGAGGGCGATGCGCGGCTTTTGCGCATGATCGCCGAGAACAAGGAGGAGTGGCGCGTACCCATGCTGGCGATGGGCGAGGCGGATGCGCAGGTGGAGGAGCGCGCGCTCGCGCTGGGCGCGGACGACTACGCCGTGGGGCCGCACACGGAGCGCGGTTTGCTGCTGCGCCTGGAGCGGCTGATGGAGGCGGAGCACTGCCGCAGGCGGGAGCGCCGTCTCTCCGACGAGGCCAACCGCGACTACCTGACCGGCCTGCTCAATCGCCGCGGCCTGAACGAGGCGATGGGCGCGATGACCGCGGAGGACGCGCCTGCCGCCGTATACCTGTTTGATCTGGACGGACTCAAGGCCGTCAACGACAGGGCGGGGCACAAGGCGGGGGATGAGCTCATCCGCCACTTTGCCGAGACGCTCCGGCGCCATACGCGCAGGGAGGACGTGCTGGCGCGCTATGGCGGAGACGAGTTCGTCGCCGTGCTGCGGCACATGGGCAGCGGCGAGCAGGCGAGGGAAAAGGGCGACGCCATCTGCCGGGCCTTTGCCTGCATGGCGCAGGAGTGTGACGGGGAGGCGGGCTGCTCGGCGGGCGTGGCCGTCTGCCCGGCGGACGGGGAAATCGGCGAGGCGCTCATCCGGCGTGCAGACCGCGCGCTCTATGCCGCCAAGCAGGCCGGAAAGGGCTGCTGCCGCCTGTACTGCCCGGAGCAGGGCTGATGCGGCGCGAATTGCATTCCCGCAGGCCGCAAAAGCCAAAAAGTCTTGATTATTTCACAGCGGCGTGTTAGAATAAAACGAGAGTGCCCATCACACAGTAGGCATCATCCGCACGCGGACGGTGTTGGCGTGCATGGAGGACCATTGATTTCAAATATTTGACGGAGGGATTCCACATGATTACAGCAGGCGATTTCCGTAAGGGCGTAACGATTGAATGGGAGGGCGGCGTCTGGACGATCGTCGATTTCCAGCATGTCAAGCCGGGCAAGGGCGCGGCCTTCGTGCGCACCAAGCTCAAGAACGTGATGACCGGCGCGGTCGTTGAGCGTTCCTTCAACCCGACCGACAAGCAGCCGCGCGCCACCATCGAGACTAAGGAAATGCAGTACGTCTACACTGACGGCGAGTTCTACTACTTCATGGATCAGGAAACCTTTGAGCAGATCCCGCTGACGCTGGATCAGGTGGAGGACGCCATCCGCTTCATGAAGGAGGAGACGATGGCCACCGTGCGCTTCTTCAAGGGCAAGGCCTTCTCCGTCGAGGCGCCGAACTTCGTGGTGCTTGAGGTCACCGAGACCGAGCCCGGCTTCAAGGGCGACACCACCAGCAACACCACCAAGCCCGCGACGCTGGAGACCGGCTACCAGATCTCCGTGCCGCTGTTCATCAACATCGGCGACAAGATTCGCGTGGATACCCGCGACGGCTCCTACATGTCCCGCGCGTAATGCGCCTGTGATGGGAAAGGCGGCTTGACCATGAGCAAGATGAGCGAAAAGGTGGCCTACCTTAAGGGGCTGGCCGAGGGCATGGGCGTTTCCGGCGAGAGCCGGGAGGACAAGCTGATGCTCGCCGTGATCGACGCGCTGGAGGCGTTCGCCCAGCAGGGCGAGGAAACCGCCCAGAAGCTCGACGAGCTGGAGCAGTATGTCGAGGAGATCGACAGCGATGTCAGCGACCTCGAGGAGGCGCTCTTTTCCGAGGACGACGAGGACGACGAGGATGAGGATGACGAGGACGACGATGAGGACGACGACGGCGAGGACGACGACGGCCTGATCGAGTACGAGTGCCCGCACTGCGGCACCGTCATCTTCTTTGATGAGGAAGCCTTCGACATGGAGGAGGAGCATCTGTGCCCCAACTGCCATCGCCCGGTCTTTGACGAGGACGATGACGGGGACAAGGGCGGGGACGGCGACCATTCTGACGACGAATAACCGCTCAGCCTGATCTTGTATACAGGGGACTGATGTGGACGGAGCGCCAAGTGCGCACCTCCGGTCAGTCCCTTTCTTAAAGGACGGAAAAGCATGAAGAAAATCCTTCCCTTTCTGATGGCCTTGCTGCTGGCGGTTGGCGCGCTGCTGCCCGCTGCGGCGGAGGAGATCGTCTATACTGCGACGGTCACCAAGGCGATGACCATACGAGAGAAGAAATCCACCTCTGCAAAAAAGCTGGGAAGCGTGGAGGCGGGAGAATTCATCAGTGTTCTGGAATTCGGCAAGGACTGGACGAAAATCGTCAAGGACGGCGTGACCGGCTATGTGCTCAGCAAGAATGTCGATGATCTGGCGGCAGCCGAGGGCTACAACGATGAGGCGGCGGCGCAGTACCTGGGCACGGCCGACAAGGAGCTGACGCTGCGCGCGCAGAAGAGCAAGTCCGCCCAGCGGCTGAGCACGCTTGCGCAGGGGGAGACGGTGTACATCCTCGAGCTGGGCGAGACGTGGCATCGCGCCGTCAAGCAGGGCGTGGAGGGCTATGTGCTCTCCAGCGCGGTAGCGGGCCTCAAGCCCGCGCACGAGGGCATTGAGCTGCCGGAGGAGTTCATTCCCGCGCCACCGTTTCAGGAGGTGTACACCGCGACGGCGGTCATCAACCTCTCCATCCGCAAGGAAAAGGACTCGGGCTCCCGCCTGCTGGGCACGGTCTACCAGAATGAGGAGGTCTCCGTCATGGAGACAGACGGCGAGTGGGCCCATGTACGCAAGGACGGCGCGGAGGGCTATGTGCTCGCTGAGCATCTGCGCTACTACAAGCGGCTGGATCCCTACGGCCCGCTGCTGCCGGGCGTGACCTGCTACCCCTATGCGGCGCGCGCGCTGGAAAATGTGGACATCCTCAGCGCGGAAACCGGCGAAACGCTGCGCACCGTGAGCGAGGGATGCGTGATGGCCGTCTCCGCGTTTGAGGACGACATGTCCGTGACGCTGCCCTACGACAGGACGACGGGACGGATTCAGGCGACGGGCAGCCTCGAGATGGAGCCGGTCGCCGCGTGGAACGAGGCGCAAAACGGCGACCTGATCGCTGTGTTCTCCACCTATTACGACCCCGCGCAGAACACGCAGGAGCAGATCGGTCGCCTGCACAACATCATGCAGGGCGTGCAGCGCCTCGACGGCGTGATCGTCGGCGTGGGCGAGAAGTTCTACTTCAACGACTTCTGCGCGCCGTACACCAAGAGCAACGGATACATGGAGGGGCCGATTGTCAACTACGTCTCCAGCCAGAAGCTGGGCTACGGCGGCGGCATCTGTCAGGTATCCACGACGCTGTACAACGCGATTCTGCAAATCCCCATCGAGGTCATCAAGCAGCAGGTGCATTCCTCCTACGGCATCTCCTATGTGCCGCTGGACATGGATGCGGCGGTGGGCAACGGCAACATCGATTTGCGCCTGCGCAATACGCTTCCCTATGACATCCGCTTTGCCCTGCAGGCCGAGGGCGGCGTGCTGACCGTGCGCGTGTACAGGGCGAGCTGATGCGCTGGATGAACAAAATGGCGCGTGCGCTTTCCTGCGCGCTGGCAGCGGCCTGCCTGCTGTTGGCCGCGCCGCCCGCCCGCGCGGAGGCGACGGAGTCGGAGGCACAGGAGGCCGCGCAGTATTATGGTGAAATCGGCAAAAGGATGACCGTCCGCCGCTCCGCCGACGAAAAGGCGGAATCGTTGGGAATGATCGAGGCCGGAACCATCGTGGACGTCTACGTTAAGGGGCGGACATGGACGCGCATCGACTTTAACGGCCGTCAGGGCTATGTGCTGACGAAGTACGTCGAGCGCGTGCAGCGGAAAAATCCCTTCGACGGGCCGATGCCCGGCGTGAGTACGCATGTCGCCGTGGGCTATGTGCTCAGGGACACGAGCTTCCTGCCGGAGGGCTACCGCTATCCCATCGAGGTGAGCGAGGGCTCGTGGCTGTCCGTCGAGGAGATTCGCGATGGGCGCGTCTACTTCCCCTACAAGCGGCTGGAGGAAAACGTGAGCATGAGCGCTGACAAGCTCAAGCTGTTCGATTTCGTGCCGTGGGATGAGGCGCAGCCGGGCGACCTGCTCTATGCGTTCACCACCTTCTACTCCACGAGCCTTGCCAAGGAGGGCAATGCCGGGCGGCTCAAGAACATCGCGCTGGCGAGCGAGCGGCTGACGGGCATCCGCGTGAAGGCGGGGGAGTGCTTCTCCTTCAATGCGATCTGCGGCCCCTACACGCAGGAGAACGGCTACTACAGCGCGCCCATCCTCTCCGGCGAGAGCAGCATGGGCTACGGCGGCGGCGTGTGCCAGATTTGCAGCACGCTCTACAACATCGTGCTGCGCGTGCCGACGGTCATCGAGGACATGAACTGGCACTCGCAGGCGGGTACGAGCTACCTGCCCGCCGGCTTTGATGCGACAGTGAGCAACACGAAGGACATGGTTTTCCGCAATGTGCTGCCTTACGACGTGCGTATTGAATTCGAGAGCCTTGACGGCGTGATGACGGCGTTTCTGTTCCGGGACTATGAGGAGTAAACCATGAAGATACTGATTTCCAATGATGACGGCATTTTCGCGCCGGGCATCGCAGCGCTGGTTCGGGCGTTCGCAGCAGAGGGTCATGAGGTCTATGTCTCCGCGCCGGACGCGCAGCGCTCCGCCGCGAGCCACAGCATGACGCTGACCGTGCCGCTGCGCGCGCAGGAGGTCGCCCTGCCGGGAGCCGCGCGCGCGTGGGCCGTCAGCGGCACGCCGGTGGACTGCGTGAAGCTGGCGCTGAACTGCCTGTGCCCGCAGGTTCAGGCGGTCATCTCCGGCGTGAACCACGGCTATAACGCGGGCACGGACGTGCTGTACTCCGGCACGGTCGCCGCGGCGATGGAGGGTGCGCTCTACGGCCTGCCCGCCATGGCGGTGTCGCTCAAGCACAGCCGCGAGGACACCTATGCGCTTGCGGCTGTGCTCGCGGCGTCACTGTTCCCGAGGCTGATGGACAATCCGCTGCCACCGCGCACACTGCTCAACGTCAACTATCCGGGCACGGACAGGGCGCTGGGGGTGAAGGCGGTGCCGGTCAAGGCCATCCGCTACGACGAGCGCTACACGCTTACCGACGAGGGCTATGTGCTGCGCGGCAGCATCAGCACCGACATGCCCGAGGGCGACGACGACTACACCTGGCTTGAGCGCGGCTTCGCGACGGTGACGGCGCTTGGCTACGATTTGACCGACCACGGCGCGACGGACGCATGGAAGGCCGTCCTTGACCGCTAATAACGCCAAAATGTTGCAGGAAGAGCAATTCTTCTTGCATTTTTTTTGCCCTTCTGTTAAAATAGGTGCAGCAAAATGCGGAGCGCCGCCGACGCTTCGCGCTTCGCGCAGTGTGCGGTGCTGTGCGTCGACGAACCGGCGAACACAACCCGGCAAAATGACAGAGCCATGGGAGGCGAATTTTTCCATGCAGGATATGCAGGATATGCTGCGCAGACTGAATCAGTCCGGCAAGCGGCTGAGCAAGGGACATCGCAAGATTGCCGAATACATCGTGGAGCATTACGACAAGGCCGTATTCATGACGGCCAGCAAGCTGGGCGAGAAGGTCGGCGTGAGCGAATCAACCGTCGTGCGCTTCGCGTCGGCGATGGGCTATGAGGGCTATCCGCAGCTTCAAAGGGCGCTGCAGGAGCTCGTGCGCCACTGGCTGACCGCCGTGCAGCGCTTTGAGATGGCGACGGACATCGACCAGAGCGAGGTGCTGCGCACCGTGCTGCACGCGGATATGCAGAACATCCGCACGACGACCGAGGAAATCGATACGCAGGCGTTTGACGAGGTGGTGGACAAGATCATCGCCGCGCGCAACATCTACGTCATGGGCCTGCGCTCCGCTGCGCCCATCGCGCAGTTTCTGGCGTATTACCTCAACTTTATCTTCG
>JALFHA010000327.1 GCA_022776785.1 Clostridiales bacterium
GATATACGCCCCCGTCAGGTTCGTCTGGTAGATGACGTCCTCCTCGTCAACCTGCCCTGCCAGAAAATGCGCAAGACCGGGCTTGTAATTCGCATTTTCATACTGGAAATCAAACCGGGAATCAATCACACTCCGGCGGAGATCAGCATCCACCAGCACGACAGATTTTCCCAGCCGGGCCATTGTCCGCATGATATTCATGGACAGATGGGACTTGCCCTCCGACGCGTGGCAGCTTGTAAGCATAATCTTTCTGACATTCTCGCCGGAAAAGGTCAGATTGGTACAAAGCGTGTTAATTGCTTCGCTGCCAGCATACCCGAGCCGGGGAAAACGGCCGATTTTCAAGCTGTTCATTCGTCATCCCCTCCTGTCCGTTTGCCGCTCCTTCTGCTCTGCTCCTCTGCATAGTTCTCAACAGGCACCATCGCAAGTGTCGGCAGGCCCGCGTAGCGGCGAATATCCTCCGCGGTCTTGTACTTGTCGTCCAGCAGCATCTGCACGGTGATGATGCCGCACGCCAGCACCAGTCCCAGCAGGAAGCCCAGCAGAACGTTCTTCGTCTTGTTGGGGCTAACCGGGTTGGCCGGCACCAAAGCCACCGACATGATGTTCGGCTTATCCGTCGCCATGGTGTTCGCGATATACTGGCTAGCCACCTTGGCGTATTCATTTGCGACAGCCGCCGCCTCCTCTGCGGAGGGGGACTTGAAGGTGATGTCGAGCATTCGCGTGTTGGACTCGTTCGTCACAGAAAGCGAGCCCTTCATCTGCGAATATGTGTACGGCAGACCCAGATTGGAGATGACCTCCTCATGAACCTCCCACATCTTGAAAACCTTGATATAGTCGCTGGTCAGCGCCGTGCCAATCTGCAGATCAGACATATTGATCGCAGAATCACTCCTGTTGAGCACATAAATGGTAGCGGTCGCCTCATACATCGGCGTTACAAAGTAAACTGTATATACGCCGACTGCCAGGGCAAAGACCAACGCAAGGCACACGATGAGCTTCCAGCCGGAGATCAGCCGATACATCAGCTCAGCCAAGTCAATGGTATCATTCTCTTCCGGCGTTCTGTTCAACGCAGGAGTCGGCGTCCTCAGCTGTCCGGCTTCGTCGGTGCGCCGCATCCGCTGTTCTGACATAATTCTCTATTCTCCAATCTAATCTGTCTTCAGGTGTGTACTCGGGCTCTCTGCTGCCGGTCATGCAACAGTCTGTTCATCCCCAGTTCGCTTACTTCTTCAGAACCGCGATCAGCGCCTGGCCGTTCTGGATTGCCACCATCATCTTGCTGGTAACAACCACCTCAACGGCACCGTTGACACCAGTGCCCACGCCCTTGAGCGCGTACCACTCCACCTCGCCGGTCTGCCCATCGATCAGCCCGATCAGAACCACGACCTCCTCGCCCTTCTCAAAAGGCGTGGCGAACTGGAGAGTAATCTTCACATCGCCAAGGGATTCATCGTAATTCTCCACAACGATGGGCATCATCTCGCAGACGGTCAGGGCATCCTCGCCAAACAGCTCGGCAAAGGGGACCTTGTTGCCCTCGCTGTCGATCACCTCGCCGAAGTAAACCGCAGCAGACTCACTGTTCTCCAGCTTTTCCAGCTCGGCCAGGCACTTCTCAACCAGCGCCTTGTATTCCGCGCTGTTCAGGTCAATCGTCTTGACAACCAGCGTAGAGGTCTTCGGCTTGTTGGTGGTGGTCTCGTTCATGTCATCCGTCGTCGGGCTGGGGGCAGCCATCGCAGCGACAGCTCCCACGCACAGCAGCGCGGCAAGCACCAGACAAATCAGCTTCTTCATAGAAAACTCTCCTTCCTTTCTCGCAGTCGGGCTTTTCCCGCGCTGCGCCATAAAGCCATTTTGGCCTTATTTCACTTTCTGGTAGAACAGCTCCAGCACAAGCTGCTCCACTGCATCCTCATCGGCATGAAACTCCATGAATCCATCGCTGCCGATTCTGTGCTCGCCCGGGATCTCCGCGACCCTGCGCTCGTACTCCCGGGTGCTCCACGCCTTGTTAATCAGGTAGCCCCGGCTCATGCTGGTCACCAGGTAGGGCGTGAGCTCGTCGTAAAGCGTGCCGATGAAGTTCTGATCCTCGCGCACCCTTTCGTCGAGCATATTTCCAATCTGCTCAATGTAGACCTGCTGGCGCTTCATGCGCGCCTCGTTGGTGCCCACGCCGATGTTCATGCGGCTGCGGACGAAATACTCCGCCTGAATTCCGCGGAGCGTGAGCGTCGTTCCCGGCGTCATCGCGGGGTCAAGCGCGGAGAAATCATCCTCCAGCGTGACCGTCACGCCGCCGAAGGCGTCGTTCAGCTCGGAAATGCCGTCCAGGTTCATCGCAAAGTATTCGTCGATGGGCGCGCCCACCATCAGATTGGAAACGGCGTCAACCGTCAGCTCGCAGCTCTGCTGCTTGCCGTCGCCAAAACCATGTGACAGACAGATCTGCGCCGTGCGCACGCCGGCCTTGTCACCCAGCACGCCCAGCACGGTGATCGGGGTCATCGTGTCGCGGTCGATCGGCACGCGCGTGATCGTCCTATCGGAGGAGTCGATGGCCAGCAGCTGCAGGAAGTCGCTCTGGCCGCCGTTGCGGTATCCGGTGATGACGGTATCGCTGGTGTGGTCGATGCCCATCAGCAGGATGGCCGTCACCTCTCTGCGCTTGCGGTACGTTTCGCCGTCCACCTCTATGGTTTCCTCATAGGTGTAACGTTCCTGATAGTCGCCACGGGTTTCCGGCTTTTTATCCCGGGCCTCCAGCAGGCTTCCGCCGATATACAGCAGCGCCAGCAGCGCAGCCACAGCCGCGACCAGCAGCGCAAACTGCTTTGAGGTGCCGCGTTTATTGCGTTTTTTCCTTCTTTTCAAGCCATCGCCTCCGCGCCTTGCTTACAAGCGTATTCTCCGGCGCATTTGGGAGAATCTATATACAAAAATGCACCCCCCCCCCGACAGATTTTCGAGGCCATGAGGAGAGCTGCTTTTCAGAATTCCCTATCCTTCTGCGCCTGAACGCGCCGCACATGCAGTCGCCTCCTGATATCCGCCATCTGCACAGGCCTCCATCCGGCTACACATGGTTTGGCTTTATTATATTCCTCGACGGCATGATATGTCAATCGTTTTCCTTCGATTTTCCATTCCAACAACGCTTTTTTCCAATTCCGGCAGGCGCCAAAAATAACTGCCAATTATAACCATATTCCCGCCGCCGCTGATTCATTCCTTTTTCGCTGTTTTTTCACCTGGCGGCCACCTGATCTTCACAAAATCTTAACATCACGGCTCCGCTTCCGCTGGCATTTGCCCGCGCTGTGTGCTATAATAAAACAGTCTGTAACTGTACGCCTCTGCCCAAACGATATCGCAAAAGAGGGGGGATCGCCGTGGCCGCCGAACCGTCCGATTTTACGCCCTCATCCGAGCTTCTCTTTGAGCGGATGCAGGCGCTCTACGACGCCATATATGTGCTCGATCTGTCACGCGACAGGCTGATTCCGGTCAAATCTGCGGACGCAGCCGTCCCCAGCGAGCGGCGCATGGCCTACAGCAGCGTGCTGAGCTCCGTTGTCTGCTCCGCCGTCTGCGACGAGGATCGGCCCATGGTGCTCTCCTTTCTGCAGCCCGACGCCATTCGAGCGGCGCTTTCCTCGCCGGAGAGCCTGAGCGAGATGGTCTTTCTCTCCTGCCGCCATCATTGGAAGAAGATCACGCTGCTTCCGCTGTCCTTTAAGGGCGGGCAGGTGTCGCAGGCGCTCTATCTGCTCCACGACTGCTCCTTTGTGCGCAGCCAGGTCGAGGTGCTGCGCCGGGAAAACACCCGCCTGCGCGAGGTCAGCGAGCGCGACGCGCTGACCGACCTGTTCAACCGCAGCAAGCTCGATGCAATGATCGAGACAGAGTATCGCGGCCTGCATAGCTGCGGCGTGCTCTTTTTTGATGTCAATTCCCTCAAGCAGGTCAACGACCAGCAGGGCCATGCCGCGGGGGATGTGCTGCTGCGCCAGGTGGCCGACAGCATCCGCTCCATCACCAGCCGCAATGTGCAGGCGTATCGCTACGGAGGCGACGAGTTCATCGCCGTCGTCGGCAATCATCCCATCTCCTACATGGAGATGCTGGTTGAGCTGTGTGAATCGCGCCTTGCCCTGCTCAGCCGCCGCAGCGGCATGTCCAGCAGCGTGACGGTTGGCCGCTCGTATGCGGTTGCGCCGTTCAGCGTCCGCGATCTCATCCGTCTGGCAGATGCCGACATGTACGAGCGCAAGCGCGCCGCCAGGCTCCCCCTGCGCTGACAGGGGTCATGGGGCTCCTGTTCCCGCTGTCCTTCCCGAGGTGATTCGTCTCCATGTCACGTTCCCGTCTGCACGCTGGGCAGCGGCTGCCGCGTCCGCATTGTGCCCACGCCACGGTATGAAAGTGTCCGCAGCCGCCCGGCAGAACTGCTTCTGGGCACACAGCACGCCGCAGAGGGCTGGCACTGAACTGAATAAGGAAGCCGCTCCTCCCCGCCTTGGAGAGAAACGGCTTCCTTTTTATACTGCTCTTCGATAAAAGCATTTCTTCTGGTTTTCTCGTTAGTTCATCAAAAACTCACCGTCAGGCCTCGCTTCGCTCCCTGACTGCTTTGCAAAAATGTTTAATCAATGAGAAACGTTGGGCTGCCGCCCAAACCCGCTTGGGGATTTCATCCCCAAACCCCATCATCGCTTCGCG